>ONYN01000158.1 GCA_900322085.1 uncultured Eubacteriales bacterium
AGATGCGTCGGCAGGCTCTTAAAGATATTCACTTTATTATATCACATGAGTCGCAAAAAATAAAGCCGCTGAATACAAAAAGCCGAAATTTTTACAAAAACTTCGGCTTTTTATCTCATCTATTAATATCAAACAGGCAAAATCCGTCTCCGAAATGTGCCGTTACTTGCCCATAATGGCATTTGCGACCTTTTCAAACTCGTCGAGCTTGGCCTCAGCCGATTCAACGGTGCCGACAGCGGCGGTGTAAACCTTGATTTTAGGCTCTGTGCCGGAGGGACGGACGATGAAGGAACCGCCGTTTTCCAGTTTGTAGGCAAGCACATTGCTCTTGGGAAGGGTGATTTCGGTTTCGGTTCCGTCGGTGAAGTCCTTGCGGACGGAGAGCTTGTAGTCGCTGACGCTCAGAACCTTGTCGCCTGCGATTTCCGCGGGGGGATTGTCGCGCAGGGTATCCATGACGGAATTCATGAATTTCATGCCGGCTTCGCCCTCAAAGGCGTAATTGAGCAGACGGTTGCGGTAATACCCGAACTCGGTGTAAATTTCGTCCATCACGTCGAGCAGGGATTTGCCCTGCTTTTTGTAGTATGCCGCCATTTCGCAGATCATCATGGACGCGACCACAGCGTCCTTGTCGCGGGCATAGGTGCCGCAGAGATAGCCGTAGCTTTCCTCGTAGCCCATAATGAAGCGTTCTTTCTCACCGTCGGCTTCCAGCCAGCCGATAATTTCGCCTATATATTTGAAGCCGGTAAGCACCTTGCGAAGCTCGCAGCCGTATTTTTCGGCAATTCTTCCGCCGAGATCGCTTGTGACGATGGTATTGACGCACACCGGATTGGCGGGAAGCGTACCCTGTGCCTTGCGGCAGGAGAGCATGTAATTCATCATAATGGCGCCGACCTCGTTGCCGGACATCAGCTTGAATCCGTCGGCGGACTTTACCGCTATGCCCACGCGGTCGCTGTCAGGGTCGGTGGCGAGCAGCAGATCGGGATAGACGGTTTCCGCCAGCTTAAGGGCGCACTCAAAAGCCTGACGGATTTCGGGGTTGGGATAAGGACAGGTGGGAAAGTTGCCGTCGGGCTTCTCCTGCTCGGGAACAACCGTCACGTCATCAATGCCGATTCTCTTGAGAATGGCGCGGACAGGCTTGTTGCCGGCGCCGCAGAGGGGGGTGTAGATGACCTTGAGACCGGCGTCCTTGCAGATGCCGGGGTTGACGGAACAAGCCTCCACCGCGTCAAGGAAGCTTTCAATCAAAGAATTGTCAATCCAATTGATCATACCCTGCGCCATCAGCTCATCGAAGTCTCCGCGCTTTACGTCGTCAAAAATATCGAGCTTCTGCATAAAGGCATAGACTTCACCGGCAGCGCCGTCGGTCATCTGGCAGCCGTCACCGCCGTAGCACTTGAATCCGTTGTACTTAGCGGGGTTGTGGCTTGCGGTAATGACTATACCCGCGGAGCAGTGCAGCTCGCGAACGGCGTAGCTCAGAACGGGAGTCGGCTCCAGTTCGGGGAAGATATGTACCTTGACGCCGTTGGAAGCAAGCGTTGCGGCGGCGCACTTGGCAAAATCTGTTGATTTGTTGCGTGAATCGTATCCGATAGCGACGGCGTGCTGACCGTCTTTCTGCGCCAGATAATCGGCGAGAGCCTGCGCAGCCATGCTTACGGTATAAATATTCATTCTGTTGGTACCGGCGCCGATCACGCCTCTCAGACCGCCTGTGCCAAATTCAAGAGCGCGGTAAAATCTGTCGCTTATCTCGTCGTCCTTGCCTTCGACCTCGTTGAGTTCCGCGAGAATATCCGCGTCATCAGCCTTCTGCTTCCAAATTTCATAGAGCTTCATTTCTGCACTTGTACATGCCATGTCAATTGGCCTCCATTCAAAATATAAAAAATCGAAATTAATTCAGTAAAAACCTAACCTATATTATACATCAAGCTGATTTATTTGTAAAGCGCTAATGCTTCGTTTTCACACACAATACACATTTTTTTTAATATTCTAAATATCTGTTCAAATTTACAGTAAGTTTTTTTGCATTTTGCCATATTATTACAGTATTGATATGCAGTGGTAACGCCAATCTGTGACAAAGCACACGGAAAATGATGATGAAATGGAGGATAATGACTCACATAAAAAAAATAATTTCCGCCGTCCGGGGAAAAATAATCCCTGAAAGGAGCTGACATCACATGTCAAGTATCAATATCTCGCCTCAGGAATACAAAAAGATGACGCAGCAGGCTGTGCCTCCGTCTCCGGTGGTGAAGGACTGTCTGTATGCGTTTTTCACAGGCGGTCTGGTGTGCTGTCTCGGACAGCTTGTGACCGACGTCATGCTGCGTCTCGGCTTTGCGGAGAGCACTTCAAAGACCGCCGCGTCCATTGCTCTGATAGCGCTGGCCGCCATTCTTACGGCACTGGGGCTTTTCTCCAAGATTGCCAAATTTGCAGGAGCCGGAACGCTGGTGCCGATAACGGGCTTTTCCAATTCTATCGTATCCCCGGCGATAGAATTCAAATCGGAGGGGCATGTGTTCGGTATCGGGGCAAATATGTTCAAGATAGCCGGTCCCGTGCTGGTATTCGGTATTTCCGCGTCGGTGATTTACGGAATCATCTACTGGATGTTCACCACCGTGAGATAGTGAGAATCGTTAAAATCCAGCTATTTGTGGTATTTGGTGTCGGCGTTGATCGAGAAGGCGCGGTAAATCTGTTCGCAGAGCATGACCCTTGCGAGCTGGTGGGGGAATGTCATGGGCGACATGGAAAGCCGCAGATCAGCGCGCCGTTTGACGTCTTCGCTCAGACCGTAGGAGCCTCCGATGATGAAATCCACACGGCTTTTGCCGCCCAGGGCAATTTGCTCCAGACGGGCGGCGAGCTGGGTGGAGCTAAGCTCCCTGCCCTCAATGCACATGGCCGCAACAAAGCTGCCGGAGGGTATTTTTTCCAGAATCCGTGTTCCCTCGCCGCTTATCACTTTGGCGATATCCGCGTCGGAATACGACTTGGGCAGACGGCTTTCGGGCACCTCGATAATGCCGAATTTGCAGAAGCCTCCCAGCCGTTTGGCATATTCGGCGCAGGCGTCGCGCCAGTACTGTTCCTTAAGACTGCCGACGCAGATAATATTTACGGTAAGCATTTTTTACCCTCCTGATGTAAGAGTAATAGGATGGTGTTGACTTTCATTATACCTGTCAATCACAAAAAAATCAATATTTCCGCGTCTGAATTTGTGGAAATCCTTTAGGTCCTGTGCTATAATACAATCGGTCAAAGCGGAAAGCCGCCGACCGAATTTTTCTGATACAAGAGATGATACATATGAATGAAACACTTAACAACCTGCTGGTCGCGGCGCTTCACGACGAAAGCGTCAAGGCTGCCCTGCTTGCCACACGCCAAGCTCCGGACCCATCGGCGGCGTTCTGCGAATGTGCCACATCGCTGGGGTATCCCGTCACTGTAGGGGAGCTTTTCACCATGGGCGAGGAATTCAACGCGGCCATGCTGCGCAGTGTCAACGGCGGCGGCGTGGAAGGTCCCGACGGCTGGGACGACGCATACGAGATGTTTTTCTCCGCGCTGGAAAACTGATATATTGAATCATTTGTCTTGACATCGCATCTAATCAGAATTATAATATTAAAACAACAATTGATAATATTATAATCAGAAAGTGGTGCGTATTTTGAAGAAATTCAACAGATCAGGCAAAAGATGGATTGCCCTTTCGGCTGCCGTTGTCATGCTGATGTCGTGGGCATATCTGCCTGCCGGCAGTACGGACGGCGTTTACGGACAGGCTCCCGTTGTGTATGCCGCGTCACAGGCTCCGGTCATCCTCTCTCAGTCGTCCGATGCCACGGTGTCTCCGGGACAGAATGTGACGTTCACAGTCAAGGCAAGCGGGAGCAGTCTCAGCTACCAGTGGTATTACAAAAAGGAAAACATGACGCAGTGGTGTGTGTGGAAAGGCCACACAACCGCCATAACATCAGCGTCGGCGAATGCCACGTGGAACGGTATGGTGGTTTGCTGCATTGTCACCGACGGAGAGGGCAGAAGCGTCACTTCGCGCCCTGTAAAGATGACTGTTAAAACGCCGCTTCGTATAACCGCTCAGCCGAAAGATACGGTTGCCAATATCGGTCAGAAGACTTACTTTGAGGTAAAGGCCGTCGGCAGCGGTCGATTGAAATACCAGTGGTATTACAAAAAGGCGGCTGCGTCCGCCTGGAGCAAATGGAGCAAACACACCGACGCCAAGACGTCGGCGATTGCAAACGCCACATGGGACGGTATGCAGCTTCGCTGTGTCATTACCGATGCGACCGGAGCTTCTGTCACGTCAAGATCACTGAAGATCACGGCGGTGGCGTCGCTGAAAATAACGGTTCAGCCGCAGGACGTGACGCTGGGAGCAGGCGAGCGCGCTTCCTTCTCTGCCGGAGCGGAAGGAGTGGGTCTGAAGTACCAGTGGTACTACAAGAAGGCTGACGCAAAAGGTTGGAGTTTGTGGAAGAATCACAACACCGCCCGGACGTATGCCAACGCCAATGCCACATGGGACGGAATGTCTGTCAAATGTATTGTTACGGATATAGCAGGCAAAAAGGCCGAAACCCGCGCCGCAAGGATAACGATTCAGGCTGTTCAGGTGCCTTTGCAGATTACTTCTCAGCCGGACGATGTTTGTGTCAGCATACAGTCTCAGGCCAGCTTTTTCGTAGTGGCTTCGGGCGCCGGTCTGAAATACCAGTGGTATTATCAGAAGGAAGGCGAATCCGACTGGAGCAGATGGGAGAACCATACAGCGGCTTCCGTCGCCGGAACAGCGGATGCGTCCTGGCATAATATGAAGGTCAAATGTATTGTCACCGACAGCGCAGGCGGTACAGCAGAGACCAGAGCCGTCACTGTGACAATAGACACTACAGGGTATCCCAGTGACCTGCTCAATTTGATGAGCCGCAACAAGGAGACCCAGAGTTTCGTTCTCAATTATCCCCTCAACAAAGACAATGATAAAAACGCGGCGATAGACCTTTCGATGTACAAAAACTGTACTTCGGTTCCGCTGCTCATGCAATGGGACGAACGCTGGGGCTACGATCCGCTTGGAAACGGTTACATAGCCAACAACGGGTGCGGACCGACCTGTCTGTCAATGGTTTCCATTTATGTGCTGAAAGATACCACGCTGACTCCCCGTGAGCTTGCGAAATTCGCTGTCAAGAACAAATACTACATTTCCGGCAGCGGCTCTTCATGGACGCTGATGTCCAAGGGCGGCGTTAAGCTCGGAATGAAGGTATATACATTACCTAGTGTAGAAGGCACTGTCAAAAAGTACCTGCAAAAAGGCTATCCGATAGTGGCCAATGTCGGCCCGGGCTATTTCACAACCGACGGTCATTACATCGTATTGGTAGGCTACGAGGACGGCATGATCCGGGTCAATGACCCCAACAGCCGTATCAATTCGCAAAAACTGTGGAAATTTAGTGACATCAAGAGTCAGATAAGAAATATGTGGTTATTCACAAAGTAAGAGCCTAAACAGGTTCTAAGGAACGGTGAACAGATTTTATTAAACAAGTTTTCCTGATATAAAATGCTCCCCGCAGGGCTGTTCAAGTCTTGCGGGGAGCATTTATTATGGAGCAAATGTTTCATGCAAAAAACGCCGCGTCACGGCACCGGAATCCATCCGTGAACCGTGGCGCGGCCATAAAATCTTACGGAATTTGCTTGCCGTCCGGTCAACGCCGGATATGATCAGCCAAGAGTTGCGTTTGCAGCAATCTCGGTAAAATCGGACTTGAGCTGATCGTCAGCAGGAGTGGCAGTGAAGAACATGACATAAACCAGAGTGTTGTCAACGATCTTTACGTAATGATATGTGTACATTTCGTTTATGACGCACTCAAAGGAAGACATACCGTCCTCGGTGGTCTGAACATCGGTGACAGGCTGACCGTCTGCGGTGGTGTAGCCGCCGTCATCAATGGTTGCCTTGCAGAACTTCTCGGCAGTCATGTTAAGACCGGCCACATTGTATGTGAAACCGCTAACCATGTATCTGCCGCAGATGTAATAATCTGTTTCCTCGCTGTAAGCGTCACCGTCAACAGTAAGCTTGATGTCTTTAACGGTGATATCGGTGGTTTTGGCGGGTTCCTCGATCATTTTAACGCTGTCAACGATAGCCTGGTACTGATCCATGTATTTTGCGGAGGATTTAGACATGGTGTAGAATTCGAGGAAGTAGAATTCATAGCCCTCTTCGATGATGAAGTCGGTGAAGAGATATTCATTGCCGCTGTCGGTAATGGTGTACTCGGCGTATCCGATGTCGCCGTACTTCTTAAGCTCGGTGAGATTCTTCTGTCCCTTAAGGGTTTCCATAAGGAGATCGTCTGCGCTCTGGCCGCTGAATTTGGCGTCGGTAGACTTGACAGCGCCTACGTTCATACCGTATCCGTTCCAGAAATAACATGTGATGTAGCTGTCGCCCTTAGATGTGATGGAGGGGTCCTCCTTCATATCGTCGCGGATGGTTACCTCGATGTTGCCGGCGGTGATGGTCTGGGTGAAGTTTGGCTTGGAGCTGCACGATACCATAGAGAAAAGCAGCGCAAGCACAGCGGTCAGTGTGATGAGTCGTTTGGTTGTTTTCATTTTTGAAATCCTCCATTCGTTTTTTGATAAAAGTATTGTAACAGAATTTTTATTTTTTGTCAAGGACATATTTCTTATTCCAAGCATAAAAATATTCAGTAATCAAAGGTACTGCTTTGTCAATCTTGTCAAGAAAACATTTGAAATATTTTAAACATCAAAATATTTTTCAGCGGACTCATTTTCAAATGTCCGCAGGGAAATCAATTTTGATGGGTAGTCTGTTGCATTGGCCCCCTCTGCAAAGTAAAACGAGGGTCAGGTCGAATTTGAATTGGATACGAGGTCTGTTGCGCCCGGGTATATCATATTCGTGGCGTATGGCAGCGATGGCTCTGCCCCTGTTTTTCGCTTTTCAAGCGAAAAACTACCCCGCCAAGGCTCCGCCCTGGACGGGCCAGGAGGAACAAGTTCCCCC
>ONYN01000193.1 GCA_900322085.1 uncultured Eubacteriales bacterium
ATACTTTGTGTATTAACGAGGATTTTGGCAAAATATGGCGAAAAATATGCAAGCAAGCCGTGCGTGAAGAGATTCTAAACAGGCTCTTAATTACCTGTCGTCTGGTATCCCTCGATGGAGTCCTGACGCACACTGCGCTGTCCTTCAAATTCCGTGACAATGAATACGTCGGTGCAGCCCTTGACGTCCGCCGCCGGAGTGATCTGGGCGTAAAGCGAGATATTCTCCGATTCGGCGCGGATCTCATTGACCTCGCCTATGATCAGGTTGGCGGGAAATACCGAGCCGAAACCCGACGTCACCACAATGTCCCCCACCGTCACTTCGCAGTCACGGGAGAGATAATTGAGACGCGTATATCCGTTCTTGGCGGAGGAAAGCTCGCCGAAGAGCGTGCCGCCGTCACGGGTATCCTTGTCGACTGCGCCGACCTCCAGTCCGGGACTGAGAATGGTCGTGACCTTGGACGAGGTGATTCCCAGTCCGGAAATATATCCCACCAGACCGTCCGCCGTGATCACAGGGTCGTAAAGCTCCACGCCGTCGGCGGAGCCTTTGTCAAGCGTGAATCCCGCGTAATAGTCGTTTGCGTCTCTTGAAATCACGGTGGAGGCGAGGAACTGATACATGTCGTTTTCTTCCTTAAGCCCCAGCAGCTTGCGGTACTGCTCGTTCTGGGTCTTCAACTCGTTGTAATCCACCGTCTTGCGGTTCATCTCGCGAACCTTCTTTTTGAGAAGCTCGTTTTCGGCGCGAATCTGCTCTATGTCCTCAAAATTGCCCGAAAAGGAGCCGAAGCCCGCCGAAATCATCGCGCTGACCCTCTGCACAGGCTCGGTAATAACGCCGGCCACAGAGGAAACAAAATCTCCCTTTCCTCCGGTGCTGATGGAGTAAACCATCAGACAAACCATTACCAGCACCGCCGTCAGGAATACCCTCAGGTTGGAATATCTGAAATTCAATCTGTTTCGCAAAATCAACGCCTCCAGAAATAAGGTTCTTTATTCTTTAAAATACGGAAAAAATCGGGGACGGGCGGATTGGGATGGGGTGCGTGACCTGTCGCGATTTCCATTTTTTACTTGATTCCGACGCTTTATCCCCGTATTCTCCAGTAGGAATTCTCGCTGATGTCGAGCATTCTGCCGGTGCCTTCCGCCACACAGTCGAGAGGATGCGCCGCCACATTGACCGGCATACCGGTTTCCTGCGCGAGCAGCTTGTCCAGCCCGCGAAGCTGCGCTCCGCCGCCGGTGAGCATGATGCCGTGGTCAAAAATATCCGCCGACAGTTCCGGAGGAGTCTCCCCGAGCGTCTGCTTGACAGCCTCCACTATGTCCGCCAGCGGTTCGGCCAGCGCTTCGCGCACTTCTCCGCCCGAAATGACAACATTCTTTGGCAGACCGTCCACCAGATTCCTGCCCTTGATGGCAACCGGCTTCTCGCCCTGATAGGGGAACGCCGAACCCGCGCTTATTTTTAAATCCTCCGCCGAACGCTCGCCTATCAGCAGGTTGTACTTGCGCTTGACGTAGGAAAGTATCGCCGCGTTGAAGGCGTCGCCCGCCTTGCGCACCGACCGTGAAATGACGATGTCTCCCAGCGAAATCACCGCGATATCGGTGGTTCCGCCGCCGATGTCTATGACCATGCTGCCGGTGGCCTCGGCTACGGGAAGTCCCGCGCCCAGAGCCGCCGCCATAGGCTCTTCAATCAGATCCACCACGCCGCCGCCGGCCTGTCTGGCGGCGTTCTCCACGGCGCGGCGTTCCACCTCCGTCACCCCGGAGGGAATGCAGATGATGACCCTCGGACGGGAAAACAGATTGGACTGCACGGCGTTGCGTATGAAATGCTTGAGCATTTCGGCGGTTATGTTGAAATCGGCGATAACGCCGTCGGTCAGCGGACGGAGCGCCACGATCGAGCCGGGCGTCCTGCCGATCATCTCGCGCGCGAGATTGCCCACGGCCAGCACTTCATCCGTGCGGATGTCCACGGCCACCACAGAAGGCTCCCGTATGACAATTCCCTTGCCCTTGACGTAAACCAGTGTGTTGACCGTGCCGAGATCTATCCCTATATCTTTAGAAAAAAGGCCCATTTTAACTATACGCTTCCTTTTGCTTTCAATCTAATTTTTCTCAGTCAATGGCGCATTGCCTCTATGCAGGAAAATCAATTTTGATGGGTAAGTCTGTTGAATTCACCCCTCTGCAACGTAAATCAGGGGCAGGGCGAATTTGAATTGGATACGTGATCTGCTGCGCCCGGGTATATCATCATCGTGGCGTATGGCAGCGATGGGCTCTGCCCCTGTTTTCCGCTTTTCAAGCGAAAAACTACCCCGGC
>ONYN01000271.1 GCA_900322085.1 uncultured Eubacteriales bacterium
AAACGAAGGTCTGCAAAAGTATTTGGAAATGTTTTCACTTGTAGTGAGTATCATTGGAATTGTGATTGATTTGCAATGCATATTTCCGAATTCAAATGTCATCTCGACAGGTTTCGAACCACATGATGTCAGTTCAGAATATACTGTGAAAAACAATCCGTTCGCATCCGCCTCCAGTGGAAGCACCGTTACATACGGCTATTATAACGGTGAAAAAATAGAATGGGAAGTACTGGAAGTAAACGGCAATGAGGCGCTCGTATTTTCCAAATACAACATTGAGCAGATGATTTTTAACGAAACCGCTCCCGTAACATGGAAAAACAGTTCCCTCAGATCATGGCTGAATAATAATTTTATAAGTGATGCTTTTTCATCAGAGGACACATCGTTCATCATTGAATCCACGCTGATCACCCATGTTCCCTGGTCAACCGATGAAACTACATACGATAGAATATTTCCTCTGAGCCGCAGTGAGCTTGACAAGTATTTCAGCAGCAATTATGACAGAAGAACGACCACATTTTCCCTAGCTCATTCCAAATCAAACTGTGACCAGTATTGGCTGCGTGATTCAGGAGTATCCGGAACCCGCGTGCTGATTGTAAAAACCGACGGTTCGATCAGAAAAGAAGGCTCTCCTGTTCAGAATGCCTACGTGAATGTCAGACCGGCTATGTGGGTACGTATGAAATAAAGTAGTTTCAAAAAAACAGAAGGATAACGCACGATCGACATCAATCATTTAGTGCCGATTGTGCATTTTCTTTTTAAAACTGTATTTATCAGGTTCACAATTCTGAAAAAAATATATGATATAATAAGTTGTTAAACATAAACGTAAAGGATGACAGTACAAAAATGAATTTTGCACAGGCACTTGCCGCCGAATTCGGCATTAAGCCGGAGTACAGCGAGAATATTCTCCGCCTCATCGACGACGGCAACACCATTCCCTTCATCGCACGCTACCGCAAGGAAATGCACGGCTCTATGGACGACCAGAAACTCAGGGAAATCGCCGAGCGTTACCAATATCTGCAAAATCTCGACAAGCGCCGCAGCGAGGTGCTTGCTTCCATCGAAAATCTCGGCAAGCTCACCGATGAAATCACCGCCGCGCTTGACAAGGCCGCAACCCTTACCGAAATCGAGGACATCTACCGCCCGTACAAGCCCAAACGCAAGACACGCGCTTCGGTCGCCCGCGAAAAGGGACTGGAACCGCTTGCCGCCGCTATATTCGCGCAGGAAACACGGGAATATCCCATCGACATGGCCGCCGCTTTTGTCAATCCAGAAAAAGAGGTCAACACTCCCGATGACGCCCTGCAAGGCGCACTGGACATTATCGCCGAGGACATCTCGGACAACGCCGAAATCCGCAAGCGCCTGCGCACTGTCGCCTTTGAGCACGGCAGCATCGTCTCCAAAGCCTCCGACCCCGAAGCGCAGTCGGTTTATGAAAATTACTACGATTACTCCGAGCCTATGAAGAAGGCTGCGGGATATAAAATTCTCGCCATCGACCGCGGCGAAAGAGAAAAATTTCTCAAGGTGTCGATCGACTTCGACCGTTCACGCGGCGTTGACATCATATCCAAGGCCGTGCTGAAAAGGGGAAATCTTCCCTGCACTGATTCGGTCCGGACGGCAGCAGAGGACGCTTACGACCGGCTGATTTTCCCCTCGATCCAGAACGAGCTGCGCGGTGAACTGACCGACGCGGCAGTCGAAAACGCCATTAAGGTATTTTCCGAGAATCTGCACCAGCTTCTCATGCAGCCTCCCGTCAAGGGCAAGGTCGCAATGGGTCTCGACCCCGGCTACCGCATGGGCTGCAAGGTCGCTGTGGTGGACGCTACCGGACGGTTGCTCAACACAACCGTCATTTACCCTGTGCGTCCCATGCATTCCCCCGCCAAGATTGAAGAGGCCAAAAAGACCGTAACCAAATTCATCAAGGCATACGGCGTAGAGATTATCGCCATCGGCAACGGCACCGCCGGCAAGGAAACCGAGATTTTCGCGGCAGAGCTGATCCGTGAGCAAAAGCTCAACGTCGCCTACATGGTGGTCAGCGAAGCCGGCGCTTCGGTATATTCCGCAAGCAAACTTGCCGCAGAGGAATTTCCCGATTACGACGTAAACGTCCGCTCGGCCATATCCATTGCCCGCCGATTGCAGGATCCCCTCGCCGAGCTGGTCAAAATTGATCCCAAAGCAATCGGCGTGGGGCAGTATCAGCACGACATGCCGCAAAAGCGGCTTTCCGAGGCTTTGGACGGCGTGGTGGAAGACTGCGTGAATTCGGTCGGCGTTGACCTGAACACCGCTTCTCCGGCACTGCTGAGCAAGGTGGTCGGTATCTCCTCGGCTGTTTCAAAGAACATCGTCGCCTACCGAGAGGCAAACGGCGAATTCAAGAGCCGCAAAGAGCTGCTCAAGGTTGCCAAGCTCGGGCCGAAGGCCTTCGAGCAGTGCGCGGGCTTCATGCGCGTGAGCGAAAGCGCCAATCCCCTTGACGGCACGGCGGTACACCCCGAAAGCTATCAGGCAGCCGAAGCTCTTCTGACTCTCTGCGGATTCAAGCCCTCCGACATCAGAAACGGTTCGCTCGGCAAGCTCAAAGAGACAGTCGCTCGCATGGGCTATGACCAGACTGCCCAAAAGCTGGGAATAGGCGTGCCGACTCTCACCGACATCATCAACGAACTAATGCGCCCCGGGCGCGACCCCCGCGACGAGCTGCCCAAGCCCATGCTCCGCACCGACGTCATGGATATCAAGGATCTTAAGGTGGGCATGGAAATGCAGGGTACGGTGCGCAATGTCATTGACTTCGGCGCATTTGTGGACATCGGCGTACATCAGGACGGACTGGTTCACATCTCTCAGATTGCCAACCGCCGCATAAAACATCCCTCCGAGGTGCTGAAGGTTGGCGATATCGTCAAGGTGTGGGTACTTTCCATCGACGAAGCCAAAGGCCGCATAGGTCTTACCATGAAAGGAGAACCCAAGAAGCAATGAAGCGTTCATGGGGATATTTTAAATTCTTGTTTGTCTGGGCGACGGTCCTTGTTTTTTCCCTTACCGCGTGCCAGAAGGAAATGCCGGGAAGGCTGGACGGAATGTATTCCTCCGGCGAGACTTCTTCCGGGTCAGTTTCCTCGCAGGCTGCGGAGGAAGAAGCCTCGCCGCCTGAAAGTGACGAAGAAAAAAACACTTCCGCCACCGCCGACAAGAAAAAATACACGACTCCCCCATTCAGATCCGGCAGCTATGTGATGGAATCCTCCTCGGTGAGCGAGCAGTATTTTTACAGCGGCAAATCGGTGATTTCATACACACGGGTTTCCCAGATATACACCTATGGCATTAAGCTCACGGTCAATAAAAACGGTTCGATGAGCGCGGTCTACACCTTTAAAAGAATTCGCACCGGATATGAAACCGAAGAGGGCGCCATCGCCACCGATACGGCGGAAAAATCAGGGCGGAACGAGGACAACGCCGTTTATTACGACCTGATCGGACAAAAATTCACGGTAAATATTTCTAAAGATTACAAAATCACCGTGAAAGGGATAGACGCTATCCACAAAAAATATCCTTATACCGCTGATATCGTGACCAATGAAAATATGAAGGAAGTGGCTTCGGATCTTTTTTACAGGATAGACGGAACCATTCAGCAGGGCAGTTCATGGAGCCTTAAGCAGGTCGGATTAAAAAACACCTACACTGTCAGCAGCTTCAAGGACGGCAGCGTCTATATCAACATTGCCGGCAGCCAAATCAATCTTCCCGAGCCTTTCACGACAGAGGACGGAATGTCATACACCTACACTAAATGCGAACCGTTAAGCGGCTCGCTGGTCATGTCTATAGACAACCGTATGCTTCAGGAGCAGTCCTCCTATCAGGAGAATTCCGGCAAGGTTGAGTACAACGGCCATTCCTACACCTTCAAGGTATCGGCGGCATCGGTGTGCAATATATCCGCCTCCGAAAAGTAAAAACGGCAATTGATCAAAAAGCATTTAATGGCCGAATGTGATTGATCGGTCAATAAATAGACAAAAATATCAAACGAAAGGAACCATTGCAATGAACAGAGAAAACGAAAACATTACCCCCGAAACAGAAGAAGAGGACGAACGCATTTATCTGACCGACGAAGATGGCAACGAATATCCCTTCGACCTGCTGGACGTCATCACCTACAACGATGAGGATTACGCGGTGTTCTTCCCGTCAGGCGACTCGGAAGAGGACGATGAACAGGAGGAAGAACTCGTCATTCTCAAAGTGATTCCCCACGACGACGGCTCGGTGGAATTTGAAGGCTCCGACGATGAAACCGCTCTCGATGCGGTATTCAACATATTCATGGAAAATATGCGCAAGGCCTTTGAAGAGGAAGACGGACACGGCGACGGCTGCGGATGCGGTCACTGCCACGAGTAATTTTTTTCAGCGGCGCTAAAACGGCCGTTCACGCTGCCTCCGGTCATGTCCGGAAAAAAGCGGTGAACGGCTTTTTTGTATGCACGCATGCGCAATTGTGCAACTGATACAAATTTCATTCTCAAATTCCTGCTTAAATTTTGGCGTGAAATTTTGAAAAAAGTCTTGACAAAGCAGTTAGATAATGCTAACATATTGATGCAGAAAAAGGTTAGAATCTTCTAA
>ONYN01000007.1 GCA_900322085.1 uncultured Eubacteriales bacterium
ACAGTATCAGCGCAATGATCACAGTGATGATAATGTAAAGGGTTGAAATATTGACCACTCCTTGCTATGTTTCTGTCAGCCGTTATCCATTGCAGGTCTTGCCGCGTCGGCAGGCGCCTGACCCCGTTGCGTATCCGGGCGCGTCCTGCTGCGGGTCGCACTGCGCTTTCCTTATCGGGGTACTGTCCTGGACGTCCGCACAATTCGGCGCAAGGCGCCTCTTGTGCTGCTGCACGGTGCGCTCGCTTCGCTCGCGCCTTGCCCCGTCAGCAGGCGCCTCACCCCGTTGCGTGTCCAGGCGCGTCCTGCTGCGGATCGCACTGCGCTTTCCTTATCGGGGTACTGTCCTGGACGTCCGCACAATTCGGCGCAAAGCGCCTCTTGTGCTGCTGCACGGTGCGCTCGCTTCGCTCGCGCCTTGCCGCGTCGGCAGGCGCCTCACCCCGTTGCGTGTCCGGGCGCTTTTCGCTCGGTCGGCTGAAAGCCTCCCTCTCGAGGGCTCTGCCCTCGATCTCCCGCAAGGCGCTGCCCTTGACCTGCCAGGAGGTCCAGACCCCCTGGACTCCCATTGTTGGCGCTGCGCGCTTGCTTTCTTTTTCATTTTTTCTTTCAACAACCGCCTGACACTTATATCATTCCCGAAGCGGACATCACATATTCGCGAGCCGCTTGATCACACTCCAATACGTCCTCCACGGTGAAGCTCTCCACCTTCGGCTGCCGCTCCATCGCCTCCCAGACATATTTGCCAATATCCAGAAAACTGATCTTTTTCTTCAGGAACAGCTCCACCGCCTTTTCATTGGCTCCGTTCGCGGCGGCAGGCGCAAGACCTCCGCGCCGCATGGCCTCCTTGCACGCCGCCAGACAGACAAATGTCTCGGTGTCCGGCCGGTAGAATGTCAGCTTGCCCACTTCAAACAAATCCAGCGGCTTCGCGGGAGACGGCACCCGGTCGGGATAGCTTATCGCGTATTGAATCGGTATGCGCATATCCGGCGTTCCCAGCTGCGCAATCACCGAATTGTCGCAGTATTCCACTGCCGAATGAATGATGCTCTCCCGCTGAACCACTACTTCGATATCGTCAACGCCCTTGTCAAACAGCCACGCCGCTTCGATGACCTCCAAACCCTTGTTCATCAGGGTGGCGGAATCAATGGTGATCTTCGCGCCCATGCTCCAGTTCGGGTGCTTCAATGCCTGCTCGGGTGTGACACTCAGCAGTTCCTCCCTCTTTTTGCCGAAGAAGGGGCCTCCCGACGCGGTAAGAACGATTCTGCGGAAGGCGTGCGCTCCCGGAGAACCTTGCAGACATTGGAATATCGCCGAATGTTCGCTGTCAACCGGCAGAATCGGCACGCCTTTTTCACGCGCCGCATTCATCACAAGCTGTCCGCCCGCAACAAGGGTTTCCTTGTTGGCAAGAGCCAGATCCTTCCCGGCTTCAATGACGGCAAGCGTCGGAATAAGTCCGACCATTCCCACCACTGAATTCAGCACTACGTCGTTCTGTGCAAGAGTGGCAGCTTCAATGAAACCGTCCATTCCCTGAAGCACTTTGACGGAAGTGTCCGCAAGCTTGATTTTTAGCTCGGCTGCCGCCGACTGATCCATTACAGCGACCATGTCCGGCTTGAATTCCCTTGCCTGCTGCTCCAGCAATTCAATGCTGCGATTGGCACAGAGCGCCGTGACATGCAGTCCCATGCCACGCACCACGTCGAGCGCCTGCGTGCCTATGGAGCCTGTTGAACCGAGAATGGCAATATTTCGCCTTTTTTTGCAATTCTGTAAATCCATCATAAACCTTGAATCACACCTTCTACCTTCTACTTTCAACCTTCTGCCTTCTGCTTTTTCCTTCCGCCTATCGAATAATCGGCAGCAAAAATTGCAGCATGTAAAAGGTCGGACACACAAACAGCACGCTGTCAAATCTGTCCAGCACTCCGCCATGTCCCGGCAGAAGATTGCCGAAATCCTTGATTCCGTACTGACGCTTGACAGTGGAAAATGAGATATCCCCGAACATGGACATCAATATGCATATGGCTGTGATAATGGACAGATTGACATAATTAACACTGCTTGTCGCATATCCCAGCACATCTGAATAAATATAAACGGCTCCCATCGAAATGATCATGGAGATGACAAAGCCGCCCACTGAGCCTTCTATTGTCTTTTTGGGGCTGAGAACCGGGGCAAGCTTGTGTTGACCTATTGATTTGCCCACGAAGTAGGCGCCGCCGTCGGCAACCCATGCCACCATCAGACAGTATGCTACCAGCGCGATTCCTCCCGCATAGGAAGGAGTTCCGTCCGGATTCTTCATAATCGTGCCGAAAATAAGCTCCACCACCATAAACGGCAGCGCAACAAACATGGTAAGTATCATAGACGTGCAAATTGCCTCTATTCGCAGCACGGAATGCTTTTTCAGCAGCACGGCAAACATCACAAAGAGATATATCATAGAAGCCGTCAATACCGTGCCGTACATCCTCAATGTGTCGCCCAGAAAAGGGGCAAGCATCACTGCGGCGCCGTACGCAAAGCTGGGCGGATAGATGATCTTCGCCTTGTCTGCGCCGGCGGTTTTCAGAGCCTCATGAATTCCGATGAAGCAAAGCACAAGCAGCACAGAATGCAGAACAAACGGGAAATACACCGAAGCGACCAGTACCGCTATTGCCAGCGGAATTCCTACGGCAGCGGTAAGCAATCTGGTTTTCATGCAATTACACACCTCCGAAACGACGGTTTCTTCTGGAATATTCGTCCAGCGCACGTTCAAAGTCTTCGGTGGAGAAATCCGGCCAGAGTATCTCGTCCATAAAGACGTATTCTGAATAGGCCGACTGCCACAGCAGGAAGTTGGATGTGCGATACTCGCCGCTCGGACGGATAATCAAATCGGGGTCCGGCTGCCCGAATGTGTACATGTGATCCGAGATCATCCGGGAGTCGATCTCCTCCGCTTTCAGCTTTCCCTCGGCAACCTCGCCGGAGATTTCGCGTACTGCCTTGATGATCTCATCTCTGCCGCCGTAATTCATAGCGATATTGAGTCGCATGCCGGTCTTGTCTGCCGATATTGCCTCGGTTTCGTGAATGAGTTGCTGAAGCTTCGGGCTGAAGGCCGTCACATCGCCTATGAATATGGTGCGGATATTTTCCTCACTGAAATCCCTCAGCGCTTCTATCAGGTAATCGTAAAACAAATCCATCAGCGCGTCGATTTCTTCCTTCGGTCGTTTCCAGTTTTCGGTGGAAAAGGCGTAAACTGTCAGATTCTTGATGCCTATGCTGTTGGCGTACCGCGTAATCTTTTTAAAGGTCGCCGCTCCGACCTTGTGACCGGCCTGCCGGGGCAAGCCTCTGTTTTTTGCCCAGCGTCCGTTCCCGTCCATAATGATGCCGACGTGGGTGGGAAGGATTCTTTGTGAGCGGTCAATGGTTTCTTCTTTTTTCCTGTTTTTGAATATCACGGCTGTCCTCTCTTTTTCATTTGATATTTCTTTTTCTTTCCGGCGCTTAATGCAGCAAAAGCCCCCTTTATTTGACAACTGTAAAGGGAGCTTTCAAATTTATGTGGAAGCACACCGTTGTTTCGGCAGCCGCAAAAAAGCCTGCCATGGGGAAAGGTCAGATCTCCATGATCTCCTTTGTCTTGTCTGCACTCATGGTGTCAATCTGCTTGCAGTACTTGTCGGTGATGTCCTGAATCTTCTTTTCGCCCTGCTTCAAATCGTCCTCGGTGATCTCGGAGGCTTTTTTCATGGCTTTAAGCTTTTCGACAGCGTCGCGGCGAATGGAGCGGACGGCAACTTTGCTGTTTTCTCCCATCTTGCTCACGTCCCTGGAAAGCTCCTTGCGGCGTTCCTCGTTGAGAGGCGGAAATACCAGTCGGATAATCTTGCCGTCGTTCTGGGGATTGATGCCGATCTCGGCTTCGTTGATGGCTCTTTCAATGGACTTGAGTGTTCCGGCATCCCACGGCTGAATGGTGATGGTTCTCGCATCGGGAACATTGACCGCAGCCAGCTGATTGATAGGGGTCGGAACGCCGTAATAATCCACGTTAACCTTATCGATTATCGCCGGATTCGCTCTGCCCGCGCGCAGGGTTCTGAATTCATCGGCGAGCACGTCGAGCGTCTTTTCCATTTTTGCCTTCATATCAT
Source organism: uncultured Eubacteriales bacterium (assembly GCA_900322085.1). Classification (GTDB taxonomy): domain Bacteria; phylum Bacillota; class Clostridia; order Oscillospirales; family Acutalibacteraceae; genus RUG762. The sequence goes on from ONYN01000007.1 coordinate 4,191, forward strand.
CAATTGTCTTTTTCATGTTGCGTACCTTCTTTTTTTAAATTATTATTTCCGCAAGCCGTCCTGCTCAATCACGGCATCAGGATATTTACGGGGTGACCAGCGTTCCTACATTTTCGCCCTGCATGGCTTTCACCATATCGTCGAGGTTGCCGAGATTGTACACCTGAATCGGAATCTTATTCTCACGGCACATGGCTGCCGCCGTGCCGTCCATTACCTGAAGGTTTCTGACAAGCACTTCTTCAAATGTGATAGTGTCGAACTTCACAGCATCGGGATTCTTCTTGGGGTCACTGTCATAAACGCCGTCCACCATCGTCGCCTTGAAGATGACGTCGGCATTGATCTCCGCTGCCCTCAGAGCCGCAGCAAGATCGGTAGAGCAGAAAGGATTGCCCGTGCCGCAGCCGAATATGACGATCCTGCCCCTCTCCAGGTGACGGACGGCACGGTTGCGGATATACTGCTCTGAAATGGTGTTCATTGGAATGGCAGACTGCACTCTGACTTCACATCCAAGCTGTTCCAGCGCATCCGCCACAGCCAGCGCGTTCATCTGGGTGGCAAGCATACCGATGTGATCGGCTCTGGTTCTGTCCATGCCCTCGGAACTTCTACCGCGCCAGAAATTGCCTCCTCCCACGACAATACCGATCTGCACGCCCATGTCGGCGCACTTTTTGACCGACATACAAATACGGCGAATCACATCGTTGTCAAGACCGAAATGCTTATCTCCCGCGAGCGCTTCGCCGCTCAGCTTGAGCAAAACGCGTGAATATTTAGCCTGCATAATTATCATGCCTCTCTTTTTGATTTATCAGCCCGGCCACCAATGCGCACCGATGCTGCACTTCCAATATATTCTACACAAATTACTCTAAAATGTAAAGCCTGAGAATGTATTTTTATTAATTATTTTACAATTACATGACCTTTGCGCAAAACCAAAAAGCCGGAAATCTTGCGCTAACGGCAATTTTCCGGCTTTTATAAACAAATTTTACTCGGCATCTGAGCTGAAATCATGGGTTTCGACAACACTCGTCGTGCCGTCTGCTCCATTATACACGACAACAATGGAGTAATGCGTCTCCGCATTCTCAGCAACGGGTGTGACCTGGCAGAGCAGGCTGTAGTTGGTGCCTGCCACGACCTGCGTACCCAGCAGAGCCACCGGCTCGTAATATGCGCCGGTCATCTTTTCCACAGACTTTTGCAGGGACTTTGTCGCTTCCTCTGTCAGCGCGGGAGATTCCGTCGGCGTCCAACTGCCGTCCGCATCCTCCAACCATTCGTAAGCCTTTACCTCGGAATTGAGTACCTCGGTGATTTCCGCCTTGCCTTCGAGATTCTCATAAACAGTGACAATCGCGTAGGTTGATTCCGCGTTGGGCACCACCGGAGACACCTTGCACAGAATGCGGTAATTGGTACCCGCTACCACCTGACTGCCCAGATAGGCCACCGGCTCATAATCGGCGCCGGTCATTTCCTTCGTAGCCTTATTCAGCACCGTCTTGACTTCATCGGTCACCTCAACCGAATCCGGAACCGTCCAGCCGCCGGAAATTTTCTCTTCGTCAGAGGAGGCTTCGTCTTTGGAACCGCATCCGCATAATGCCAGCGAAACGCCGAGAGCTGCGGCCATGAGCAAAGCAACTAATTTTTTCATAACAATCTTCCTTCCCCGTCCGATAAAATGAATTGATTGAAAGTGTTTTTACTTCTTTGATTTCTTGCCGCTGATGAAGGACTGCGCCTTCTTCTGAGCAAGCTTTTCGTCGCGGTATTCGCGCCATGTGACCCACAGCGCGTTGGAAATGAACATGGAGGAATACGCGCCGGCAATGACACCTGCCATCATCGGTACCGCAAATGTGATGATGGATCTGATGTCGTAAACATAAGCCACAATGACGATGGTCAGCACCGCAACCAGAAGTGTGAGGTTGGTATTGATGGTTCTGCCGAGCGTCTCGTTGAGACTGCGGTTGGCAAGCTGCGCATAGGTCGCTTTGCTGCCCATAATGCTGCGGTTCTCACGGATTCTGTCGTAGATGATGATGGTCGAGTTGATGGAGTAACCGATAATCGTCAGCAGGACGGCAATGAAATTGTCGTCAATCGAGAAGCCGAATATGACAAATGTGAAGTAGACAATCAGACAGTCGTGAATGATGGCGATAATCGCCGTCACGCCCGCCGACATGCCGCCGATCTTCTTGAAGCGAAGAGCGACATAAATGATCATAAAGACCGCAGCCAGAGCCACCGCGACAAGACATTTGCCGAAGAATTCGCTGCCCGTTGTCGCGTCAACCGAGTTGGACTCGATAAGCGAGAAATCGACCCTGGGATATTCCTCAGTCAGCTTTTCAGCGAGTACTTCGCCCGTATCCTCGGCAATGGTGTTCTTGCCGCTCATGGAAACGGTTATGGTATTCTTCACGCCGCCTTCAGCGGAGGCGCTCTGGGCAATGGTAATGGTGGAATCCTTCTCGGTTACTTCCTTTACCAGAGCGGCTACCTTGGTTTTGTCAAGCTTCATATAATCGCTTGCCGACACATCGGATGCCGAAACAGTGTCGTCGAGAGCATAGGAATATTTCAGCATGGCGCCGCCGGTGAATTTGATGTCCAGATTGACGCCTCTGAAAATATTGAAAATAATGCCGACGCAGATGACGCAGATGGCAATGATGAAGAACGTCCTGCGATTTTCAAGAAACCTGAATTCTTTTCTGTTTACATAGCTTTTAACCATTAGTTCTCAGAAGCCTCCTTTACTGCTGTGACAGCGGCAAGCTCCTGCTTTTTCTTCTCGCTGTAGTCGCCATAGATGACTCTTGAGCGCATGAATTTGAAGCCGGAGAGCGAACTGATCATAATTCTGGAGGCCGCAACGCCCATGATGAAGTTCAGAATCACGCCGACCAGCAAGGTGTAACCGAAGGAATAGATGGCTCCTGTGGTGGAGGTGCCGAACATCCAGAGGAAGGGAGTAAGCAGCGTGCTCCAAACGGTGTCGGGAGGTCCGAATACGCCCATGAGTATCACCGAGACAATGATGTTGGTGATATTGGAGTCAAAGATGGCCGAAAAGCTGTTGGCGGAACCGGCCTTGATAGCGCCGTCAAGGGTCTTGCCCTTGCGCAGTTCTTCGCGGATACGCTCGGCTGTAATAATATTGGCGTCAACGCCCATACCGACCGACAGAATAATACCGGCAATGCCCGGCAGAGTCAGTGTAAAGCTGTTGAACACGGCAAAATATCCCGAAACAGCGGCAATGGTTCCTGCCACCTGTCCAAGCAGGCAGATGCATGCCACAAAGCCCGGCAGTCTGTAATAGGCGATGATAAATACGCATATGAGGCTGAACGCGATAATGCCGGCAATGAGCATAGCGGTCAGAGCATCGGTGCCAAGAGTCGGGTCGACAGAGGAATAGTCGATAGTCACAAGCTTAAAGGGCAGCGCACCGCCGTTGATGTTGTCGGCAAGCGTCTTTGCCTCGGCCACCGTGAAGCTGCCGGATATCTGTGCGCTGCCGTCGGCAATAATGCTGTTGACTCTGGGAGCCGAGAGCAATTCGTCATCCATCCAGATGGATATCTGCTGATTGAGATATTTCTCGGTGGCGGCGGCAAATTTCTCCGCGCCGCTGAGTTCCTCACCCTCCGCCGGGGTATCGGTGAGCTGAAGATTGACCACAATCTCATTCTTTTCGCCGGAAGTGCCGCTGGAGGCACTCTTGATGTCCTTGCCCTCGATGACCACATCGCAGGGTTCGCCTTCGGAATCGGTGACGGTCTTGGTGCCGTCCTCGTTGTAAGTGATCTGAATACCGCTGGGCTGACCCCCGATAAAGAGCAGCTCGGCGCTCTGGGACAGGCTCTTGATGGTACCTGCCACATTCTGTGAATCGTTGTCCTTCCAGGGGAAGCTGACCAACAGGCGGTCGTTGTCCTTGTCGGCGTAAAGCTCGTAATCTGTTACGCCGGAGGAGACAAGACGGATTTCCAGAATGGACTTGGCGCTTTCGATCTGGCTGTCGGTGGCGTCAATGTTTTCTTCGGGGCCGAATATGACGTTCACGCCGCCCTGAATATCGGTACCCCATCTTATATCCTTTGCGCCGCGGATAATAGTGTTTTGCAGGTCGCCGTTCTGCTCATAAACGCCGAAGAACGACGTATATGCCAAAGCGAAGATCAGCGTGGCAACTGCAAAAAACCACGGCTTGCCAACACGCTTCATTTGATTTCCTCCTTGATATATGAATTGCCGGCCGATTGTAAAACAGTAAAAACACCGTAAATCGGTGCTTTGCAAATTGGATTGAGCAAGTTTTTCTGCCGTCGGAGCAAGGCAAATCCTGTTATTGCACCGGATTTGAATTCGCCTGACTCCTGTCGCGTGTCCGGGCGCGTTTCGCACGCTCGGCTAAAAGCCTCGCTCGTGGGGCGCTGCCCTTGACCCGCCAGGGAGCCTTGCCCCCTGGACCCCACGCTCGCAAGCTCGCTAATTATGCGCTGCGCTGTGCTTATTATTTTACAATCGCCTAAGATGAATGGCCCATGCTTCCGTAAGCGGACCGTCAGCATAAGCAAACAGTCCGTTATCACACCGATGATAACGGACGTAACAAACATATTATAAAATCATTGAACTCATATGTCAACAATTTTAAGCTACTTTTTTATAAAAAAATGCAAATAATTTACAAATTCCCTCCGCATCAAGCAAGGCGACGGTCAGTTTTCAAGCAGCTTTTCGGCGGCGGCAAGCTTGGCGCTGCACGCCAAAACCTTCATAGCCTCGGTCAGCTCTTCCACGGTGGGAGATGTGGGGGCTATGCGGATATTGCTGTCCTTGGGATCATAGCCGTAGGGGTAGGTCGCACCGGCATTGGTGAGGGTGACGCCCGCTTCTTTACAGAGCTGGACGGTTCTCTTGGCGCAGCCTTCCAGAACATTGAGACTGACAAAGTATCCGCCGTTGGGTTTGCTCCAGACGGCAATGCCGCTGTCTCCGAACTGCTCGGTCAGGGTCTTTTCCACCGCTTCAAACTTGGGACGGATGATGTCGGCGTGCTTCTTCATCTGCTCGAGAAGTCCGTCGAGATTCTTGAAGAACTTCATGTGACGCAGCTGATTGATCTTGTCAGGTCCGATAGACTGCACGATCATGCGCTTCTTGATGGCTGTGATGTTTTCCTTGGATGAAGCCATTCCCGCAAGTCCCGCACCGGGAAATGTGATCTTTGATGTGGAGAAATACATGTACACCATGTTGGGATTGCCGGCCTTCTCACACTCCTTGAGTATGTCGAGGAGCTTTACGTCCTCGTTGAAGAGATGGTGAATACAGTAGGCGTTATCCCAGAAGATTCTGAAATCCTGCGCGGCAGGCTTCAGGTTGGCAAATCGCCTGACCACTTCGTCGGAATATGTAATTCCGGCGGGATTGGAATACTTCGGCACACACCATACGCCCTTCACATAGGGATCGCTTGCCACGACCTTTTCGATGAAATCCATGTCGGGGCCGTCCTGATTCATCTCAACAGGAATCATCTTGATGCCAAAATATTCGGTTATACCGAAGTGCCTGTCGTAACCCGGCACCGGACAGAGAAATTTGACCTCGGGAAGACTGGCCCACGGTGTGCTTCCGAGCAATCCGTGCGCCATGGCGGAGGATATGGTGTCAAACATCAGAGTGAGGCTGGAATTGCCCCCCACAATAATCTGATCGGTGGAGACATTAAACAGATCGGCAAAGAGCTGCTTGGCTTCGGGAATTCCGTCGAGAATGCCGTAATTGCGATAGTCAGCGCCGTTGATGCCGGTGAGATCGGTGGAGCTGTTGACCGAGTCCAGCAATCCCATTGAAAGCTCGAGCTGTGACTTGCTCGGAATACCTCTGGCCATGTTCAGGCTGAGGTTCTCCGCCTTGTACGCGTCGTATTCCGCCTGAAGGCTGTCTCTTACTTCGGCAAGCTGCTGCCTGTTCATATCCTTGAATGATGACATTGTGAAAACACTCCCTCAAAAATAAATGCGGAATGGTCTTTCCGGCAAAAAAACATGAAACACACACTCCGCACACAAAATACCGTATTCTAATATAATACATCCGGGACAATTTTGCAAGTGAATTTTTAAATTCCTGCATTTTTTAACCGTAATTCGCCATTTTAGCCAAATAAAACGCATTGACTGCATTTATTTCAGCTTTATTTGTGCATTATTGGCGCAATGCAGATTCGCTCTCTTCGGGATGGTTGATGTTGTAGACAAAATCCGCTACACGACGCACATATTCGTCCATATCCTGAAAGGCGCTATAGCAATGGGTGGCTCCGTGGCAGATATACAGGTACTTCTGTTTCACCTTGCACGCCCTGTACATCCGCTTGGTCATATAGGGCGGCACAAAGGTGTCGTTATCCCCGTGAATGAAAAGCACCGGGATCCGGATATTCCTCACCGCTTTGATGGTGGAACACTGACCGAACGAATATCCCGCACGCAGCTTGCACACCATGCTGGCGAAATAAAGCAGCGGTCTGCCGGGAATACTGTAATTGTAGCGCATCATATAACCGAATTCCTCGTAGGCTCCCGCAAAGGGACAGTCGGCAATCACGCCCTTGACCTGCTCGGGAAGACAGTCCTCGCCGCAGGTCATCAGCACGGTGGCGGCTCCCATCGAAACCCCGTGAAGCAGGATTTCGCAATTGCTGCCGAAACGTTCAATGGCGTATCTGCACCAGTTCATCACATCGAGACGGTCGAGCCACCCGAAGCCGATATATTTGCCTTCGCTCTTACCGTGTGCGCGGTCGTCCACAATGATCACGTTGTATCCCATGCCTCTGAAATACGGCACCACCGATGACATATCAAACATTCCGTAGCTGTTGTAACCGTGAACGGCAATCAGCACCTTGCGCGAAAAGAACGATGCATGCACAAATGTGGCATGAAGCAGCAGGTCATCGTAGGACTTGATGTAGACCTCCTCGTGATTCATCTGCATGATTTTGTTCTGTGCCTCGCGGCTGCGAAATCTGATGACGTCCATGTGGGGCAGCAGATCGTCCCCGGCATCAAAATCCATCTGTTCCTTGCGCACCAGCGCAAAGTCAAACATCCAGAAACCGAAAATGATCATTCCGATAAGCAAAAGGGCGGATACTACCGACAGCAGAATCACAAGACGCATTAACCCTTCATTCATCATATCAGCAGCACCACCCTTTCTGTTATTTTTTTCATTTTACATAAATACGCAGTCGTCCAGAGCCTTCATCATTTCCTCGGTAACTTCATAGCTTTCGCCGTCTCTGTAGAACACCACCGAAGGCGACTGATAAGAAAATACGCCCATTGTCTGCAGCGGTCCCGATTCGCCGTAACTCTGGGTAAAATGGTAGGGATTGGCTGACATACTCAGCGAACCGATTCCCACCGATTCGGCAATCACCGTCATATCACTGTCAGAGACTTTCTCTTCATCGGTCGGATCCGGCTCCTGCTCGTCGATCTGATATTCGTCCGACTTCATCAGTGAATTCTCCTCGGAATAGACCGGTGCGTCGTCGGAAAACAGTGCCTTCTGGGTCGCTTCATCGGCAATGCCGGTGGGAAGCACTCCCAGTGCCTTCTGGAAGGCCTTTATCGCGTCGCGGGTGAAGGGACCGTAGTATCCGGTGATATCCTGGTCGTAATAGCCAAGTTCATACAGCCTTTTTTGTATGAGAGAAACCGTTTCTCCCTTCATTCCGCCTTCGTATGACTTGTAACCTGTGGTGGTAGTAGTGGTCTTTTGGGTCGTGGTCGTGGTCGTGGCGGTCGTGGAGGAAGATTGTACGGTTTTTCCGGTCTTTGAAGAGGTTGTGGCGGTCGTTTTTGAGGTCTTTTTTGTCGTGATTGTTTTTTTGGTGGAGGATTCCGCCTTCTTTGTGGTAGTAGTAGAGGTCGTCTTTTGGGACGTAGATTTGGTTGTAGTCGTTTTTTTGCCGGTTGTGGAGGACGTCGTTGTCCGGCTGCTGACCGTCGCCTCAGTTGACGATGCAGGCGCCTGCGTCGTCGACTGGGTAGTTGACTCCGTCTGGCGGTATTCGGTCGTCGTGGTCGGAGGCTCGGTGGTCGTGGTTGTGGTCGTCGTTGTAGTTGTGGTTGTAGTTGTTGTTGTGGTGGTGGTGGTAGTTGTCGTGGTTTTCTTCGAAGTAGTAGTGGCGGGGGTATTGGCGTCTACCTCCCCCTTGAGTGCACCGGATTTGCCGAAATCATAGGTCTTTCCCTCTATTTTTACCACGCCGACGCAGAATTCGCCGTTTTTGTAATAATAGGTATCGCCCCTGAATTGATACCATCCCGTATCCGGATAGGAAATCATGTCTATCTTGAACCACTTTTTCCACGGGCTGTAATATCTCGAATTCATGGCGGAATACACCACATTCACCCTGGAATTGCGCATGTCGATTGCCATGTCAACGCCGTCCTTGTTCTTGCCCACATAAACGCCGGCATGTCCCTCGCACCACAGCCCCAGGCCGTGAATACGCGGCATATCGCCCGTGCTGCCGTTAACTGACGATGCGTCAAGCAACGCCTTGGCACCGCCTCCTTTGCCGTTGCAGTAGGAACGGATCAGTCCGGAACAGTCCACCTTGCCCGCGCTGGAACCGCCGTAGGAATAGGTCCAGCCCTCGTTGTAGGCCTTGAAAGCCCATTCCGCCATGCCTATGCCGGTTTTGCCCTTGATCTTGGCGGCGTAGACCGGCTGCGCGGTGACCGACAAAAACAGGATCAGCGCGAGTGCAAAGGCCGCAAGCTGTCCGCACGCCTTTTTTTCATTCATATAGTATTGCCGTCCTTTCGGAAATTAACCCATATCACCGTCATTCAGAGACCGAACAGTTTTTGGCCAGATTGTCAATGTCGGTCTCAAATATTTCATACATTGCCCTGATGTCGTCCATGCTGACAACATTCATCATAGCGTCGAACTGAGCGCCATCGTCAGCCTTATATGCGGAAAAATCTGTCGATGTAAAAACGACGCTGAAGGACTCATCCCCGCTTTTTACGGTGACGTTGATGAGACGGTCCGATGAAACCGCCATTGACAGAGAACTGTATGAAGATTCCTTGTCCGTCGGGAAATAGTTGATCACGGTCAGATCACCCAGCGTTCCGTCCGAAAACTGGAATAAGGACATCTCGCTGTCCACTGTCTTGCAGAGCGACAGGTCGTAGGAGTATCCCTTCACCGGATGGTAACCGTACGCCGCAAATGCCTCCTTAAAGCCGTCATACCCGCTCAACAGCCTTTTTCGCTGAGCAAATACTGCCGGCTGAACGGGTTGCCCTGACGTGGAAGACGATGTCTGAGAAGGATGGGAGACGAATTTTTCCCTGAATTTGCTGATCGTGAAGGAAAGCAGCAGCATAATCACAAGAATTCCGATGGCCGGCATAATCACCTTGTCAAAGAGCAAATTCATGCGCTCCACCTTGTCAATGCCCTTTTTTTCCTTCTCCGTATAATTCAAAAAATCACCCCGCACACCGTAAATATACTCTAACTTAAATATTATACAGTATTATGCAGATTTTTCTATGATGATTCTGTAAAAACTTTTTTTATTTAATATGTTAATTATAAACATGAAACCCTGCCAATGATTTTTTCCAATGTACGCGACGCGGCGCGTGGAGTTCTGAAACGCCGGCGGCGTTCAAAGGCGCACATCCTCATCAGAAGGGCATTGACCTCGTCCCCCGCTGACTCAATCGGCGGGATGTTCTCGCCGCTCTGACGTCTCTGAATGACGGCGTTGACCTCTTCTTCCTGCATTTCCCCGCACGGAACGTCGCAAAAGGGCAGTCTGCCTCCGCTCAACTGCTGGTAGCAGGTGATGCCAAGTGAATATAGATCCGCGCGGATATCGCACCTTTCACCACGGTAAGCCTCCGGAGAGCAATAGCCGATGCTGCCGGTTTCCGGCGTCCCTCCCGAAAGGCAGACGCTCCCCAGATCGCCCAGCAGCCAGTGATCTGCGCTTCGATAGATATTGGACGGCTTTATATCGCAGTGAATCAGTCCCTTTCGGCGCATGTAATCCAATGCGCGGCAAATATCGCGGCACATTCCGAGTGTTTCGGCGGTTGTAGGGACAATGCCGCTCAAACATTCCAGCCGATGATACAGCAGAAATATCTCCGCCGCGCCGCCTTCCCCGCCAAGACGGACACTGTGTCCCAGCAGCTTCACAATATAAGAACACCCGCGCAGCATTTGTCCGGCTTCGATTTCCCTCATGCATCTGTCCCATTCCTCACCGCCCACACGGCAGGAACGGTATTTTATGACGAAAGCCGAATCCACTCCGCTTCCCAGAGATCGGGCAGAGTAAATCCGGCTGTCAGAGCCTTGACTGATCAGGTATTCCATGCGGAACTGGATACCGTTGATCACAGCGGTATCCCCGCACAGGGAATCCTTGATGTAAGTCTTATCGTTTGTCATTTTTCACACTGCGCAGCACGGTGGCGCTGATCAGGCAGAATATCACAATGGTCAGAAGAATGACCGCCCATGTGCCGAGAAGATTGCCCGCCGAATGTGCGTAGAGTGTATTCTTGTTGAGATCGTAGGCCTGCTGGAGCATATCCTCGGATTTGTACTTGAGCGAAAGGCTGTTCCACAGCACGCCGTTGAGATTGGCGGTATTGCTGAATGCCTGCATTCCCCAGCGGCTGACGCAGACCCAGGAGAGAATCTCGGTCACGCCTTCGAGCTTGAAAAGGATGCCCGAAAAGAGCAGCTGCGGAATGAGAATGATCGGCGCGAACACCATGGCGCGATCGGTATTCTTCACCAGCGACGAAACAAGCAGTCCCAGTGACGAAGAGGACACCGTAATCAACACAAGCGTTATCATCATTTCAATGGTGGCGTTGGGGAATATCACACCCTTTTCGGGAGTGCCTATCGTCAGCACAAACACAGTCAGCATAAGGCCGCACTGAACGATCGCCAAAAGCGTCTGTACCGCGAGCTTGGAACAGATATAGGAACTCAATCGTACATCGGACATATATTCACGCCGCACGATATTGCGTTCCTTGCAGACCTCCTGGATGGAGTTCATCAGACCCACCCATATGCCCGCGCAGGAAAGGCAGAAGAGCATCGACTGCGCGTCAAAATACGACTTGAAGGTGTTTTCCACCGTGACGAACGAGAAAAGATAGGCGATCAGCGGTCCCTGTAACAGGAAGAACAGCAGACGTGTCTTGTCGTTCCAGATGAGATTGAGGTATCTCTGCGAAAGCACGCTGAACTGGCGCAGGAAGGACTTGTGGTTTTCTTTTTTGAGCTTTTTCTTGCGTTCCTTCTTCTGCTGGGCAGTCAACGGCGGCGTTTTGAGCTCGCCGATGGTCTGAACCTTGTTGTAGGGTGAGGCGTTGAACTTTTCCTCCCATCCCGGCGGATCCTCCTCCACCATGGTGTACGCGTCGGTGAGGTCCTCATCCTTGGGGATACCGAAGAACGAACGGGCGTCCGCAGGATTGCCGCAGAATGCGACATATCCTCCCGCTCCCAGGAAAATCAGCTTGTCGCACAGATGAATATTGTTGGTATTGTGGGTGATCATGATAACGGTTTTGCCGTCGTCGCTCATGCGCTTGAGTGTGTGCATCAGCGTGCGCTCGGTTCCGGGGTCGAGTCCCGACGAAGGCTCGTCGAGGAAGAAGAGGCCCGGGTCGCTCATAAGCTCCACGGCGATGGAAGCGCGTTTTTTCTGACCGCCCGAAAGCTTGCGGATCAGTTTATTCTTATGCTTGGTCAGCTCCACTGTGCGAAGCACCTCGGCGACACGGGCTTCTCTCTCGGCGCGGGTGGTGTTCTCAGGCAGACGGAGCTTGGCAACGTAGCGCAGCATGCTGATCAGCGTGAGGTTTTCGTGTACAATATCCTGCTGCGGAACATAGCCTATATTATATTTCAACTCGTCATAATTCTCGTAAAGGTCGCGGCGATTGACCAGCACCTTGCCGGTTGTGGGCTTGTCAAAGCCGTTAATGCAGTTCATCAGGGTGGACTTACCGGAGCCGGATCCTCCCACTATGGCGACGAAATCTCCGGGAAGTATCAGCATGCTGGTATCGTCAAGTATCTTTTTGTCCTTGTGCATCGCCTGATGAACAAACTTGGAAATATTCACCAGTTCGAGCGACAGTCCGGATTTTTCCTGTTTGTAGTAGACACTGCCCTTGGAATAGGAAAACTTGGTGTTGCCTATCACAAATATGTCCTCGTCGCGGAGAATGTGCCTGTTGCTCTCCATGACTTCGCTGTTGACCTGAATGTCGCCCGGTTCGCCAAGTGACAGCAGCACATACATGGTAGCGCCTTCAATCCGGATTTCGGCGGCCTTGGGCTTCATCTTGGGGTCATCAACGGAAATGTCGCAGCCCTTGTCGCTGCCGATGACCGATATATCCTTTGTCAGCTGCACGCTATTCCAGTCGGCGCCCGAATTCTTGTCCGAAAACACCATGCTTATGCCGCTGCGCAAAGCCTGCTCCATGTCGTCAATGCGTATGGAATCGCCGTCCTTCAGTTCCACCTGTGTGATGCGTCTGCCGTTGACATAGATACCGTTTGTGCTGCTGTCGTCGGCAATGTAGCACCGCCCGCCGGTAACGGTGAAGTGTCCGTGCCTGCGCGAAACAATATCGGAAGCAATCATGATATCGTTGGTGTCGTCACGGCCGAACGTGATGGTCTCCTTGCCGAATACCATCAGGTTGTATTCGTCAGGAACGTGGCTGTAGTCGAATATTGTGACGGAACAGCCGGAGCTTCCGTCAATATCGGTCGATGCCGAAAAATCATTATCGGGCAGATTTATATTTTTTTCCAAGTTATCCATATTTTTCAATCCTCCGTCTCAGAATTCCAGTTTGCCGATGGTGATTCTATATTAATGATCCGTGGCTTTATGCGTCCCGCCCTGTTGTGTATCCGGGTACGTCTTGCTGTCGATCGCGCTGCGCCTGCTCTTTTTATGCGTGTATATTCCGCGCTATATACTCCATCTCAGCCGCCAGCTCTTCAAACTTGCCCGAATTCACCGCGCCAAGAATATCAACTTCAAAAGATCTGGGAGCGACCGCGGAAGCGTTTTCTATGTTCTTCAAACCACGGCACCCATGTTCAAAACAGGATTTGCGGTGTACGTGCAGCCTGCGGGCGTACCGCGACAGTCCCGCCGCTTCAAAACTCGCGAGTGCCGCCTCACACTGCGCTTCACCCTGCGCAGTCACCACCGTTCCCGCACAGGAACTCTTTTGCCTTCCGCTGCCCCTCTGGAGCCAGAAATCCGACTCCGTCATGATTGCCGCAATGTGTGAAAATGACTTTGCCGCAAGCGCCAGCGTTTCGGGAAGTCTTGTCACCGAATCGCCGAGCTGCGCGGCATAGATGTCGTCTGCCGTCTGATATCCGCCCCCATCGCACGCACGAATGTGATTTTCCATATTATTTCCTTTGCCGTCCAGAACCAGACATCCACTGCCGCCTGTGCCAAAGACGGAGGACTCACCAAGTGAAATCAGCGTGTAATCCCCCATTGTCCCGCAGGCCTTGCCTTCCCACGAACCGCCAAACCCCCGTCCGCAGTCCTCGATGAGTATCAGTCCCATACGGTCACATATATCCTTGACCGCTTTGAGCGAAAAAGGCATTCCGCAGAAATCATCCGCTATCACTGCGCGCGGATAGAGCTGATCAACATTGATTGTCTGCTTTACCTGATAATCCAGCGAACGGTGATCTATGGTAAAACTGTCGGGCATTACATCGCAGAACACCGGAACCGCTCCGAAGTTCAGTATTGCCCTGACCACCTCGCTTGAAGCCAGCGCTGACAGGTACACACAGTCTTTCGGACCCAACTCAATCGATTCAAACAGAGCCGTGATACTTTCCACTCTGCCCGAAAACGACCGACATTCGGCAGCGCCGCACATCTCCTTTATTTTTTCACAAAAATCCCCAATCCTGCATTCGCTCATTTTTACGCCCCCCTCTGAATTATGATTATATCACATAATGAAAAAAAATCAACAACAAAGTTTCGGTTTACCGTATAAAAATGGCGATTTTTTCAGAAAATCTCCTCACTTCAAAAAAAATTGCTTTTTTCCAAAAAAAATGCTTGACTTTTTTTTGAGCCTGTGTTAGAATATCAACGTTGCAGAAATCCGGGTGTAGCGCAGTTTGGTAGCGCGCTTGAATGGGGTTCAAGAGGCCGTGAGTTC
>ONYN01000217.1 GCA_900322085.1 uncultured Eubacteriales bacterium
CCGATGTGATGAGTTTACCCACTCCCAGCGCCGATGAAAAATCGCTGTCGATAAAATAATTGAGCATTCTCGGCACCAGATGAAACGCATCTCCACAGCCAAGAATCAGCGCTGCCACGCCCATAAGACGGCTGCACTTATCCTTCCCACCAAGCAAAATGTAAATACCTATGGCAACCGCTGTCACTAAATAAACAATGTCGAAAACAGTTTCTCCGTACACTTTCATGTTCTTGCACACTCCTGTTGATTTTTATTAATTACATTCTAACACACAAATACAAATATGTCCATGGTATGTTAAAGAAACCCTTAAGATTCAGAGGAAAGCATTGACAGGGATTGAAGCAGGTGTCATAATTTAAGCATCATAACGCAAAGGAGCTGAGGCCTACGCTTCAAATCAGAAATCTGACCGTCAGCCACCGGAAAGACCTGCGTCATCTTATCTCGGATTTTTCCTTCACGCTGGAACAACACGACAGGGCGGCCATTATCGGCGAGGAAGGCAACGGCAAATCCACCCTGCTTAAAATGATTTATGACCCTTCGCTTGTGGAGACTTACTGCGAATACTCCGGAGAAATCATCAAAACCGGAAGCATCGGCTACCTTGAGCAGGAACTTTCCGACGACAAAACGCATATGACTGTGTACGAATTATTTTGTGCTGCGCCGGGGTTCTATGACCGTACTCCGTCAGAGCTGAGACGCGAAGCCCAAAGGCTCGGACTTGACACCGATATTTTTTATTCCGAACAGAGAGTGGGTACCCTCTCCGGGGGAGAGAAGGTGAAGCTCCGGCTTCTTTCCCTCATCCTCGGGCATCCGGACATGCTGCTGCTCGACGAGCCTTCTAACGACCTCGACATTCCGACGCTTCAATGGCTGGAAGAATTTATCAAAAACGCGGATTTTCCGGTCATCTATATCTCGCACGACGAAACGCTGCTGGAAAACACCGCCAACGTCATTATTCATATGGAACAGGTGCGACGCAAAACCGTTCCAATCTGCACCGTCAGCCGATGCGGATACCGCGAATACATCAGTCGCCGGGAGGCTGCGCGTTCCCATCAGACGCAGGTGGCGCGCAAGGAACAGGCGGAATATGAAAAGCAGCAGGAGAAATTCCGCCGCATTCAGTCCCGTGTGGAACATGAGCAGAACGTGATCAGCCGCCAGGATCCGCACGGCGGAAGGCTGCTCAAAAAGAAAATGGCTGCCGTCAAGTCGATGGAACGCCGCTTTGCGCGTGAGCACGCGAATATGACTCAGCTTCCCGAAACAGAGGACGAAATATTCGTCCGGTTTTCGCCCGAAATTTCATCAAGCCGGGGCAAAACAATTCTCGATCTGCACTTGGACACACTCACTAATAAAGGCGGCGAACTAGCAAGGGATATTGACCTGCACATAAACGGCGGCGAAAAGCTTTGCATAGTCGGTCGCAACGGTGCCGGAAAGACCACCCTTCTCCGGTTGATCGCGGAGCAATTGCTGGCACGAAGCGACATCAAAGCCGCTTATATGCCACAGAATTACGCCGACAGCATGGACATGTCGCTCACACCGGTGGAATTTCTCTCCCGCACAGGTGACAAGGATGAACTGACAGCCATACGCACCTATCTCGGCAGCATGCGATACACCGCCGCCGAAACCGAACACGACATCTCGGAGCTTTCCGGCGGACAGAAGGCTAAGCTGTTCTTTCTCGCAATGAATCTCGACCGCTGCGACGTTCTGATTCTTGACGAACCGACACGCAATTTTTCGCCGCTGTCCGGACCGGTAATCCGCCAAGCACTGCGGGATTACGGAGGAACAATCATAAGCGTATCGCACGACCGCAAATTCATTAGCGAGGTGTGCGACAGAGTTTTTCAACTATCATAAATTATCAGCCGTTCATTGGCTCATGGAGCACCCACGGCAATGTAAAATTTGTGACGTCGATGATAAAATAATCTCCCGTCTGGGAATTGGGAATATAGCCCATCGGCGCGTCGGGAGAACATATTGTTACCGACGGTACTTCACAATCTGTCAGTGAAATCTCGGTCGACAGTGTGCCTTCGAGTCTGCCGCAGACGGTATAGCTCACGCAAAGA
This sequence comes from uncultured Eubacteriales bacterium, assembly GCA_900322085.1. Taxonomy (GTDB): domain Bacteria; phylum Bacillota; class Clostridia; order Oscillospirales; family Acutalibacteraceae; genus RUG762. Next base: position 2,115 of record ONYN01000217.1, read on the forward strand.
TAATTCGTATTCTTTTCGATGTCAAGATACATGATTTCATCGGGTCTGTCAATGCAAACGCCAAATTTTTCAATCCATTTCGTCAGCCCGGGAAATCGTTCCCTCGCTTGTGCGTAATAATTCCGGCAGCCGCCGCAATCGCACAATTTGATATTGGCGTAATATTCCCTTGTCTTTTCCGCATCGAAATACAGGGTAAGACCGTTTTGCTCTGTTTTCTTTTCCATTTTATTATCTCCGGAATATAATAATAGGCAGTCCGAATCGCAAAAATCCGGATTGCCTTTTAGAGCCTGCCAACATATCCCTTCACGCACGTCGGCAGGCTCTTAAAAAATTACTGTTGTTTGGCATTCTTCTGCGCCTTGATGACCTTCAGGCGGCTGAATTCCTCTCTGTCCTTTTCGTCCAATGCGTCGGTGATGTACTTCACCGTTGTCTCGAACTTGGGGATCATAATATTCTTTAGCGCGTTGGCTCGCTTCTGGGTCTTTTTTATCGCGTCGGCAAGGCGGTAGACACAGTTTTCCACCTCGGCCAGCACGGCTGTCAGCCGCTTGACCTCCTGAAATTTCAGGTACGCCCTGTCGATCATGGAATTCGATGTGTACATGCCGAACGGAATGGTAAGCGGTCGCTCCTCCAGCCGGACGGTCGGAATCTCCACGCCCATGACCGAACGGTAGTCGATGGTAAGTCCGTCGTCCACCGGCACCGCCTCCGCAAGCGGTTCGCACAGTCCGAACACAATATTCGCCCTTTGCAGCGCGATATATGCCTCGGAATAATTGGTGTCTATCTCGCTCTGAATGGTCGCCGCGCGATCCATCATGGTCATCATTTCACGCACCAGAATGTTGCGCTTGCGGTCGAGCAGGTCATAGCCCACTCTGGCAAGTTCCAGCGATTTCTTTGTGGCGATAAGATTTCCCTTGGTGGGTACTGCGTTCACAGCCAATGACCTCACTCCTTTCCACGATTCGGCTCCCTCAAAGGGGCACGATGATGTTTTTTATCTATTATCTATTATTTTATTCCTTCGTTGGCGCGTGATAGTACTTCTCCAGCGTTTCGTTGTCCACTCTGTCAAGCTCTTCCCTGGGCAGCGCCGAAAGCAGTTCCCAGCCGAGTGTCAGGCTTTGCTCCATGGAACGCGCTTCATTCTCACTCTGCTTTATAAAGGTATTTTCAAATTTCTTGCCGAATTCCAGCAGCTTCTTGTCACTTGACGAAAGTTCCTCTTCACCGATGACCGACGCCAGCGAACGCGCGTCCTGCACCTTGGCGTAGGAGGCAAAGAGCTGATTGGAAAGCGCCGCGTGATCCGCTCTGGTGAAACCTTCGCCAATGCCGTCCTTCATCAGACGGGAAAGCGACGGCAGTATCGAAACCGGCGGATAAATTCCCGAACCGTCCAGCGCACGGTCCAGAACAATCTGCCCCTCGGTGATGTAGCCCGTCAGGTCGGGAACCGGGTGGGTAATGTCGTCATTCGGCATGGTCAGAATGGGTATCTGCGTGACCGAACCCTTGTGTCCCTTGATCATTCCCGCACGCTCATAGAGCGACGCGAGATCGGAATACAGATAGCCCGGATACCCCTTTCTGCCGGGGATTTCGCCCTTTGATGATGAGAATTCACGGCAGGCTTCGGCGTATGAAGTCATGTCCGTCATAATGACCAGAACATGCATGTCGTGTTCAAATGCCAGGTATTCCGCCGCTGTCAAGGCGCATCTGGGTGTGAGAATTCTCTCGATGATGGGGTCATTGGCAAGGTTGAGGAACATGGTAACTCGGCTGAGGACGCCTGATTCCTCAAACGAACGGCGGAAGTAATCCGCCACGTCATTCTTTACGCCCATTGCCGCAAAGACAATACAGAACTTCGCATCCTCGTCGTTGGCAATCTTTGCCTGACGCACGATCTGAGCGGCAAGCTCGTTGTGCTTCATGCCGGAACCGCTGAAGATCGGCAGCTTCTGACCTCTGATGAGGGTGATGAGCGTGTCGATTGATGAAATGCCGGTGCAGATGTAATTCTGGGGATAAACTCTGGAAACGGGATTGATAGGCGTGCCGTTGACATTCATGCGCTTTTCGGGATAGATTCTCCCCAGACCGTCGATAGGCGTGCCGACGCCGCTGAATATTCTGCCCTGAATTTCGGGCGAAAGGTCAAGCTCCATCGGTCTGCCCTTGAGTCTGGTGCGGGTGTTGCTGAGGGAAATTCCCCTGGTGCCTTCAAAGACCTGAATCACGGCTCTGCCGCCCTCTATGGTGACGATTCTGCCGTGACGCACGCTGCCGTTGTCAAGGCGTATCTCGACGATTTCCTCATAGGAAGGGCAATCCACGTCGTCGAGCACGATCAGCGAACCGTTGATCTCCTTGACTCCGATATATTCAAAAATC
>ONYN01000119.1 GCA_900322085.1 uncultured Eubacteriales bacterium
ACACCAATGCAATGGCAAAGAGGTTGACGACATACATCGTGAGATTGTCCAGCATCAAGCCGACGCCTGCTCCGATCAATACCATGCTGAGCAGCACACCTGCTGCCGCGATTAAAATCGGCGGCACGACAACCGAACCGACAGTGAGTTGCTTGTTGTCGCTGAGCGTGTTGCCATCGGGGTCAACTACTCGTGTACGGGTAAAAAAAATGAAATATTTCAAAATGAAAATTGATGAAGCCAGCGAAAGCAGCAGTCCCAATACGGTGCTTGCCAGACCGGGATAAAACAGCAGCCTGATGCTTTCCGGAAACGACGCGCCTATACTTTTGCCAAAGCATATTATCCCGAAAAGCACAGAGAAAAACAATGTGCCGCATATGACCAGCAGGCTTTTTAAAAGCTTGTTGAGCATTATGATTATTCAAATCCTTTCAAATGTATCAAATCAGGTGGGAGAAAAATGAAATCCCGATGGATGTACGATGTTTTAAATGCAACAGATTCATTTTACAACTTATATTAACATATTATTAACGCTTTGTCAACAATATTTTTATTTTCTTTTCAAATCCATCAAACAATTCTCATCCAATTCCCTGATAGATAAAGTAAACAAAATGCGCTTGCTATTTCATGCGCTGTATGATATAATTGCATATAAATACATCAATTTATCTCTATTACTAATGGGTGCTGAAAACAATGAACAATGAATTGCTTGACATGAGCCGCATGACCATACTGGCAAAGGCATATGTAAAAAACGGACAATATGTTCCGCCGCTTGCGGCAAGCGGAATCATCAGTCACAGACTCTTCCGGTTTGCTCCGGAAGACGGGGAAAGCAGTGCATATGCAGCCGCATCGTGCGAGGAATGGGTAAAGGAGCTTTCACACAGAGGCGCAACCGATTTCAAACTGATCGTCCCCGATGAACTGGACTCCTTTGATAAACTCGACAGGGCAAACGGCATTCCTTGCTGTATCATTTGCTTTTACGGAAACAGAGCGACCGTGTGGAACAAGCTGTGGGTCTATGAACCGGAAAGCCAAAAATGGTTTGTGCAGCTGATCGAATCCACAATCGAAAAAACGCATGATAAGCCGGTGTTCAACGACGTCACTGAAAATATGGTGACATTGCTCGAAAGAATACGGACTCTTTCCCGCAAACTGCGTTTAAGCGAATTTTCTTTCCGGTTTTCCGCGGCGCTGAAGGTTCTGCAAAACGATCTGACAGAGCCTTCCGTGCCTTCTCCACTGACAAGCAGGCTGTTTCATGCCGCCTCAGAGGCGTATGTATTCGGCGGCAGGGGCTCATGGACGGATACCGCAAAATCTGCCGCCGAAGGCGCAGGATTGTCCGACGAATATACCTTCCTCACAAGAGAGCTGTACCGCGGGATAGCTCTTTCCATCATGTATGCCGTCAACGAATGGTAATATTGTAATTTGCTCCAAAAATTAACGATCCTGCTTTCTCTTTTGGTGGAATCGGCAGAATTTGCCGGATTTGTGATGAAGCGATTGACAGAGCGGTTCGGTTATGATAAAATAATGCCATGCTTTGGAGAACAATGGCGTTCGGGAAGTTGTTTTTCCTGACGCCTTTTTCTCATTTTTTCAGCTATTTTTGGAGGTTGATTTGTTTATGGCAAAGTACACCAGAGAGGACATTGTCAGAATTGTCCAGGAAGAGGACGTCAAATTCATACGTCTCCAGTTCACTGACACATTCGGTCACATGAAAAACGTTGCGATCACTGTGAGTCAGCTTGAAAAGTGCCTGGATAACCAGTGCATGTTTGACGGCTCGTCCATTGAAGGCTTTGTGCGCATCGAGGAATCCGACATGTACTTACGTCCCGATCTTGATTCCTTTGTGATTTTCCCGTGGAGACCCCAGAACGGCAAAGTCGCCAGATTTATCTGCGATGTTTACAAGCCGGACGGAACACCCTTCGAGGGCGATCCCAGATATGTACTCAAGCGCGTCCTCAAGGAAGCCGAGGAAATGGGATACACCGTAAACATCGGTCCCGAAGCCGAATTCTTCCTTTTTGACACTGACGAACACGGTCACGCCACCACCAACAGCTATGACGAAGCAAGCTATTTCGACCTGGCTCCCACCGACATGGGCGAGGACTGCCGCCGCGACATCTGCACCACGCTGGGTCAGATGGGCTTTGAAATCGAGGCGTCTCACCACGAGGTTGCCGAAGCCCAGCACGAAGTCGATTTTAAATACGACGACGCCCTCACCACAGCAGACAACATCATGACCTTCAAGCTGACGGTCAAGGCTGTCGCCTACCGCCACGGTCTGTACGCCACATTCATGCCCAAACCCCGTTACGGCGTCTGCGGCTCGGGTATGCACACCAACATTTCTCTCTGCTCCCTCGACGGCAAAAACGCATTCTGCGATCCTGACGACCCCAACGGTCTTGGTCTTTCCGGGGTGGCATACAACTTCATCGCAGGTCTGATGAAGCACGTCAAAGGAATGGCAGCCATCACCAATCCCCTTGTCAATTCCTACAAGCGCCTTGTCCCCGGCTATGAAGCGCCCTGCTATATTGCGTGGTCGGCAAGCAACCGTTCCGCGCTCATCAGAATTCCTGCTTCCAGAGGCGCCGGCACCCGCGTGGAGCTTCGCAATCCCGACCCCGCGTGCAACCCCTATCTTGAACTCGCCGTATGCATCGCGGCAGGTCTTGACGGTATCAAGAACAACATGAAGCCCGTCGATCAGATCAGCGACGACATCTACGCCATGACCAAGCAGGACAGAAAGGCGGTAGGCATCGAGAGTCTGCCGGGCAACCTGAAGGAGGCGCTCGACGCGCTCGAGGCGGATGAATACATCGTCAAAGTGCTCGGTGATCACGTCTACAAGAGCTACGTCGCCGGCAAGAAGGCGGAGTGGAACAGCTTCCACACAGCCGTCACCGAATGG
>ONYN01000082.1 GCA_900322085.1 uncultured Eubacteriales bacterium
GACTGTCAATGACAATCTCCGTCGGAAAATCCGAATTGATTACGCCCTCGAGTTTTTCTGAAATATCCTCACGACGCAGCACTGGAATATGGTTGGTACGGTGAAAGCCTTCGGCGCGATGGTCTATGCTTATCACCAGGCTGCGCCGGAAGTTCTGCATGGCATAGATGCCTCCGTGAAGGCGGGTGCCTACATAATCAACATTTTCCTCCAGCGCCCTGCGGAACCTTCTGAGAGAATAAATCCTTCCCAGTTCACTCCCGCCCGGCAGGCTGTCAAGATATTTTTCATCATCGGTGGTCTGTATCCATACCAGCACGTTTTTGTAATTCCGCCTGATAATTTCTATCATCCTGGCGTCGTTTGACTCATCTCTCTGAGGCTTGTATCCGCTCACACTGATAATGCAGTTTTCCGCCTTGCCGGTCGGAATACGCCTGCAATGCTCATTTGTCAGCTTCCACAGCGTCGGACAGCCTGTATTGATGGCACGGCAGCCGAGCGATTCGACAATGCCCTTGGTCAGATCGTCGCGGACACTGTGTATATACCGCTTTGACAGCACCTTGCCGTAAAGCATTTTGGCGTAGAAGTCAAGCTTTGGTGTGGATTGAGTGGTGCCGGCTCCGATCAGAACGCAGTCTTTGTAAATGGAAAGATTGGAGGGGTAGAGCTGCCATTGGGAATTAATCTTGCCCAAACGCGTCTGTGCTACCAGATTGGTGCCGCAGATAAATTTCCAGTCAGCCTGCTGAAAATACCTGATTTTTGTGTTGCGGTGAAGCACCTGCTTCATGGAAAAATTATTGACGTGTGTCGCAAGCCGCAGGGAAAAATGATCGTCAAACACATCGGACATATTGTCCTTTATCGAATCGAGAATAATCTCATCGCCGACATTGCTTGTGCCAAGCGCGGTATCAAATATCACAATCTTTTTCAATCGGACATCTCCTTCCCGATCATATCAGTCATGCAAATAGCCGTCGGCATACCGCGATTTTTTCTCTCCCGGCATTCTCAGTTCCAGAATAACATGTTCTTCCCGGTCCTTTTCCTCCGGTATGGACATGTAATCGCCGTACATATGCCTGAGATAAGCGTCGTAATCCTTCGGCACCCGCCACATATGGCCCTCGAAATTCATCGGTACGGTTTCCACAAAATCATCGCGCCTGTACATTTCGCCGAAGTAATGATTGCGTCCGCCCGGAACCGATACGTATTCCGAGCAATTGTTCCTGCAAAGTCCGTAGCATGCCTGCGTCAGAATAGCCCATCTGCGCACGCTCATAAAGCAAAGAAGCCTGCCGATGAATATCTTGGTTTTGAATACCTTGCGGATATCCTCCAGCCTTTGTTTTTCCCGGAATTCAGGATGATTCTCCAGAGAATCGAGCAGATCATTCATCAGCCTGCGGTTTTTGTAAAAATTTCGGCAGGAGAGCAAAAAACCCATCCCCATACAAAAAAAGCCGTGTACCTTGCGAAAAACGGCATTGTCAAAAGTATTTTCAATACGTATCAGATCGACAAATATTCCGCAGTCATCTCTGCCGATATCCTCCTTGCCCCGGACAATACTGTCTTTGAGGCAAACCTTGTTGATCATGATTCCATACTCGGGCGTGCGGCAGGTTTCAATGGCGTATTTATCGGGATATTTCTTTTTGAACGCCGCTGTAAAGCGGTCAAAATCGCTGCCCAGAATATCCAGATCAATATCGTCGTCCCACGGGATGAAGCCGCCGTGTCTTACTGCTCCCAATGCGGAGCCGCCGGTAAGATGATAGGTAATGTTTTCTTCCTCACAAACGCCAATAACGTCTTCGGCTATGGACAACACCACCTGCTGGTACTGCCGGAGCAACTCTCCCTCCATTTTGATCATGCCGGTGGCATATTTGCTGATCAGCTTAAAGAGATCGGCTGTAGAATAATTCTTCGAATGTACCATAAAATCACCTTGACGTCATTTCCAGATCAGATTAAACACTGCCGTCATACCGTCTGCCCAGGTACTTGGCACTGAGGAATCCGATCAGCTTTTTGAACCAACTGATTTTTTCCATAATGATGCACGGCATCTCGAGAATCTCGCTTTCGGAAAGCTTTCCTGTATGAATACAGTAATCAAGCCACACATTAAATATGATCTCACTGACGCGTCCGTAAAGTCTGGCCTGAAAAGCGGAAAGCTCCGGCATATCAACCTTGCCCTCGCGCACCCGCTTTTCCAGTTCAAAAAGTATGTCAAAAAGCCATGTGCAGTATTCGTTCACAAGACATCTGTCCATAATGAATATGTTGAACATATACCCGTAAGTGCGGTTGACTACCCTGTCATACGACGGAATATACCCGGGATATTTCTGTGCGATAATTTTCCTGGTTTCATCGAGCTGACTTATATAATGCGTATGCTTATAATGGCTGTAAAGGGTTTCGATATAATACTTTCTTTTATTCGGCACAAAAACCCTCACCTTGGCAAGCCATGGCTCAAGTTCACTATATGTGAGCACTCCGTCAAAAGGGTCCTTCGTTTTGCGAAGGCAGAAATGCCTGCGGTAATGCACAAGTCCCAAATAATCCACGTCCAGATTTTTCCACGCCCAATACAGACCTGTGAGTTCACAGAAGCCGGGATTTTTGAGAGAAATATTGTCGCCTGTGTTATCTTTGACAAATCC
>ONYN01000078.1 GCA_900322085.1 uncultured Eubacteriales bacterium
GGCGCGAATCAGTCCGAACACAAAATCCGAAAGATTGTTGATGACCGTCAGCGGGTCGTTGGTGGTTTCCGACGCGAATACCGGCATAGCAAGGCTGCATAGCATAATGACGATGACGCTCAGCGCACAGTAGAATTTGAAGCCGCGTATGATGTCGCCTGTTACAGACAAAAAACGCTGACCAAGCAAAATGCAATCGTCAGCGTTTTTAGTTATGCTTTTTTTCAATCGTTTGTTCCATTTGCGATTTTTCAAGTTGTTCCAAGAATAACTCGGCTTTTCCCTTGTTTCGTTCCGTGAGATTCCGATATACTTCTAAAAGTCTCCTTTCATCCTCCGGTAATAATGTGGTTGCGTCGCTGTTTATAATATTGCTTCTTCCTGCCAGATAATCCAGACTGACGCCATAGTAATCAGCAAGCTCAATGGCTCTCGATAAGGGAATTTCTCTTTCTCCCTTTTCATATTTTCCATAATATTGAGCAGTTGTACCGAGGTAACTCCCGATATCGCTTTGCGTTTTGTCAGCGTCTTCACGTAAATCCCTGATTCTTTGATAGAAAGACATACACATTCTCCTTTCACTTGATTCTATCATAAATGATTAAAAACTATTGACAAATCAATCTTATTAGATTATAATAATCATAAGATTAGTCACATTAGACTATAAAGGAGAATTACTATGAAAGCATTTGTATGTGAAATGTGTGGAAGTCAGGAACTTGTCAAACAGGACGGAATGTATGTATGCCAGCACTGCGGAACCAAGTACGCCCCGGAAGAAGCAAAGAAACTCATGGTGGAATTGTCGGGGTCTGTAGAGATTGATAATTCCAAAAAGCTGGAGAATTTGTATGTCCTTGCAAGAAGAGCAAAAGATGAAGGTAATTCAGAAGATGGTGCAAAATATTATGCCCAAATTGCCTTGGAAGCTCCGAATGATTGGGAAGCCCAGTTTTATAAGACGTATTTCGAGTGTATGCAGACAAAAATCGCTTATATGGATAGTGCTTGTGTTAAATTGGGAAATTGTCTGGAGTCAGTGTTTAGTCTTATAGACCAAAATATAGATGATATCGAAGCAAAGCAAGATAATTATTTAAAAATATCTTCAAAATGTATAGATTTCGTCACTATGGTCATGGATAATACAACCAAACACGGTAAGAATTATGCATCTTCTGCAAATCAAATTGAATTCATGGAAAAACATACTCGTGGCGTTGTAATATTACTTACGAAATTGGGCGACGAATTGAAAAAATGGGGACAAAAGGAAAATACAGACAAACTACTGGAAAATGCACTTTCTTCTTATAAGCTTGCTTATTCTTTTAGCCCGTTATTAGAGCAAAATGAAAAATCAGTGATTATTCAGCGAATACAGTCTTTAGATCCCAATTTCCAAGTATCAACTTCATCAACTCAAACCACATCTTCCGGCTGCTATGTAGCCACTTGTGTATATGGTTCTTACGATTGTCCACAAGTATGGACACTACGGCGTTATCGTGATAATACGATTGCTAAAACATGGTACGGCAGGGCTTTTATCAAAACTTACTATGCCATCAGTCCTTCGCTTGTCAAATGGTTTGGTCATTCCCGTTGGTTTAAAAGGCTTTGGAAACCTTATCTGAATCATCTGGTAAAGAAATTGCGTGATGAAGGCGTTTCCGACAGACCGTATCAGGACAGAAAGTGGTAAAGAAAATGGAAAAAAGCTATCAGCTGACTTTCCAGACAGCAGATTTTATGGAATACAGCTATATTTTAAAAGACGATGAAATCCGCCATAAAATTGCTTATTTTCTGCTCAAGTATGTTTCAATTGAGGCATTTTATAAAAAGCTGTTAATTGCCGAAAAAGAACGGAATGGGAAAAAGCTTTCTATCAAGGAGAGAAAAAACTTACGCGTGAATATAAACGATGTCAAACGAGTATTGCGTTATTTTGATATTGCGATAGATGACGGACTGATAGAACGTGTATTTGGAAGTGATGACAGCAATTATATGGAATGCTCTATAAAAAAGCTGAGAGACAGATTGGTACATAATATTAATGATAACGTACTTTGGTGTATTCTTGAGAGGTACGACAGCATAGATAAGGATTTGAATTTGTTTTTGGAACTCTTCTCTATATCTGTATAATACATCCCCTAAAAAGACGGACGCTTAGAAGCCCCCTCGTCGAAAAGCCCTTGCCTCTCGGAGGAAGGCTTTGACCGATGGGGCTTCCGCCGTTTCTTCATA
>ONYN01000058.1 GCA_900322085.1 uncultured Eubacteriales bacterium
ACTTTGTGTATTAACGAGGATTTTGGCAAAATATGGCGGAAAATATGCAAGCCAGACGTGCGTGGAGAGATTCTAAACAGGCTCTTAGTTCAATCTCTTTCGTCCGCTTCCAGAGCAGTGGCAAAATACAGAATATCGCCCTGCCCCTTTTCCGGACCCCAACCGACTCTGTTTTTAAGTTGATTACCTATAACGATGGTGCCGGATTGCCCTCCATCGAGATTATACGCGGTTTTAACGCCTTTTGCGGCAATTTCATCAGCAAAAACCTGCATTGTCACCCCAAGGCTGTACCTGTTTCTTCCCTCAGCAAGGCAAATCAGATAATGCAGACTGTCATCGTATTGACAGATGGCCGTGCGCGGTTCACAGGTGGTAGGCTCCCAGTTGCGTTTTGTGATGGTTAGTGCCTCTCCGTCATGTACCAGCTCGGGACCAAAGGATACAGCGTTAACGATGTCGTATTTTTCAAGCAAATCGCTTTCGCCCAGCTTTCTGTCGTCAATGATGTGAAAATCGCCGTTAGAATCTATCAGAAGCACATCCACACCGTAGGGAATGTTTCTGAGTATTTGTCTTCTGTGGATGATAACGCCGCCCGGACGCTTATTATAAAAGCATCCGTTAACAGCCACTACGGCATTGACCTCCTGGGCGATCAACGACGGAAGTCTGCGGATTCTGCCGTATTTGTTCTTAGCCAGCGCCATGCGGAACTGAGAGGGGTGCTTGATCCTGATTTCAATAAAATGGAATTTGGAATCATGCATCCACTCCACAGTATGCTGTACGCTGATGGTGGAATCGGAATAATTGTCAAATTTTTCGTCATATTTGGTGGGATCAGGCTCGGGCGCGACATATCTGTCAAGCTCTATTGCGTAAATAGGATCGCGGCTCTTTATCTCGACAGAAGACAGGTTCAGTGTTTTTTCATATAAAGACTTCACGTCCGTCGCAAAAGTGTACGCTTCGGATTTCTCATCAGAAGTGAATCGGTTCAGAAACGGAATGTAATTGTACATTTCAAATTTAAAAAACGCAGTTATACATGCCGCCAGCAAAAGCGCAACAGAAATGACGCGAAGCCATATTTTTAATTTGTTTCCGGATTTTTTGTCCCCGGCATTTGATTCCGGTGTTTTTTCGTCAATCTGATTGTTTTCTATATTCATTCAATGTGCCTCCGATATCAAACCGGCTCTCATTCATTGGCCTCACCGTCAAGAGCAGACGCAAAGTACAGAATATCTCCCAGCTTGCGTTCGCCGCCGTATGCCACGACGTTTTTGACCTGATTGCCGAGGATAAGAGTGCCGGATTTGCCTCCGTCAAGATTGTAGGCAATTCTGACGCCTTTCTGTGCAAGCACGTCGGCCAGCTGCTGGGTCGTAATGCCGGGACTTTCATCCATTCTGCCGTCTACCGTGCAAAGCAGATAGTGAAGATCATCGTCAAACTGACATATGGCTGCTCTCGGCTCCTTGGAATAAGGCTCCCAGCGCACCACTTTGGAAAGATCCAACGCCTCGCCGTCACGAACCAGTTCCGGACCGAAGGAAAGCGCGTTGACGATGTCATACTTTTCAAAAACATCGCTGTTTTCAAGCTGCTTGTCCTTTACAATGTGAAAGTTACCCTCCGAATCAATCAGAAGCACGTCAAGATTATAGGGATAGTACCTGTACATTTTGCGTTTGTACATCAGGACACCGTAATAACGGTTGTTGTAGAAGCTGCCGTCTATAGCGGCCACCGCATTGACTTCCGCGGCCATTTCCGAGGGATACTTGCGAGGTTCCTTGCCGTAGGTGTCAAAAGCCAGCGCCATCCGGAACTGAGAAGGGTGCTTGATTCTGACTTCTATATAATGAAACTTTGATTCAAACAACTCTTCTGAATAATAATGCGCTTCAATCGTACTGTCGCTGTAATTATCAAAGCCTTCATCATAGTTGGACGGATCAGGTTGGGGCGCAACGTATTTGTTAAGATCAAGAATATACACAGGCTCCCTATGGGTTATCTGGTTGATGGAATCGGCACGGGTCTTATCCCGCGCATTCCTGATATCGCTGAAAAAGCTATACGCAACCGGCTCCTGCTTGCTGAAAATTTCCTTCAGACTTGGAATCATACTAAGCGAATGAAGCCATGCGAAGACCAATGCCGCTGCCGCCGCACACCCGAGCAGCACGGTAAACATTTTGAAGTTCATTTTTGAACCGTTCTTTCGGTGGGCCTGTGTTCTTTGAGACTTTGATGAAGTCTGATTGCTGCGATTGGTTTTATTTGACATAAACCATACCATCCTTCTCACGTAAGGCACTGTGAGGAAATAAGATGGACAAGCCAGATTGTTCAGATTATTTTTGAACAGTGCCTAAGAATAAATGCTCTATCCAAATATTATAATATGTTCCTTTCAATTTTGCAACAAAATTCTGATATCTTAACATTAAATAAACATTTAAAGAATGGTTTTGTTTAGCTGACAAGGCTTTTTTGCATTAAGTTAACAAAAAATGCGTGAAAAATATATTTAAAACGGAAAAAATGGAAAATCCGTGGGAATAATTTGCCGCTCGATGTTGCAATCAACAAAGCGGTGAGCTATAATATTTGATAAGTATTGCATATTGGGAAGAAGCGGCTTTTTTGCCGGAATCTCCTTCTCCGCTACGCAATAATCAATTTTTGATGGGAGAGATTTTTTCCTATGTTGACATCGTTTTTGCCGTCAATCGGCACGGAATTATTTGATGACAAGGGCATGCTGATGGCTGTAATCACCACCTCCGGCATCCTCATTGTCTTTGTAATTCTGTTATTGCTCATCATCATTTTTTACGCCTACGGAGGAATTTTCCGCGCAGTCACCGCTTCCAAAGAAAAAAAGCTCGCCGCCCAAAAGGCCGCTGATGATGCGGAAAAAGCAAAAATTTCCGAAGAAGCCGTGTCCGCGGTTCAGCCTGCGGCTCCGTCTGACGACGGTTCCATTCCCGGCGAAATCATCGCCGTGATCGCCGCGGCTGTCGCTGCCATGAGCGGCGGAAAGAAATACGCGGTCAAAAAAGTATCCCGCACCCAAAAGCCTACCGGAGGCCGCACTGCGTGGGCCTCTATGGGTGTATATGAAAACACCCGTCCGTTCTGATTTACTTTGTTTTCCGAAAGGTGGTTAATTCATGGAAATTCTTCATTCCATCTGGGCGTCTATCCTGAGCATTCTAAACGAATCCGGCCTGCTCGGTCTTTTTGAAGGCGAGGGCTGGAAAAATGCCATTATGATAGTGGTCGCCTGCTTCCTGCTCTATCTTGCCATCGGCAAGCAGTTCGAACCGCTGCTGCTGCTCCCCATCGCGTTCGGCATGTTGCTGGTCAACCTTCCGCTGTCAGGCGTGATGGACGTGCCTACCACGGAGCTTGTTCCGCTCGCAAAGGCCTCCGCAACCGAGATAGCCAAATACGGTCAGGTCATCATGCCAGACGGTCAGACATATGTGGAAGTCGCCCATTCCGGCGGTTTGCTCTATTATCTCTACTTAGGCGTCAAGCTGGGCATCTATCCTCCGCTCATCTTCCTCGGCATAGGCGCCATGTCGGATTTCGGTCCGCTGATCGCCAATCCCAAGAGCTTCATTCTCGGCGCCGCCGCTCAGATCGGCATATTCTTCACCTTCTGCGGCGCGATTCTGCTCGGATTCAACGCGAAGGTCGCGGGTTCTATCGCCATTATCGGCGGTGCGGACGGTCCTACAGCCATTTACGTAACCTCAAAGCTTGCTGCTGATTACCTCGGCCCCATCGCTGTGGCGGCATACAGCTATATGGCGCTTGTTCCGATTATCCAGCCTCCCATTATGCGTCTGCTCACCACCAAAAAAGAGCGCGCGGTTGTCATGACGCAGCTGCGCACCGTTTCCAAGACCGAAAAAATTATGTTCCCCATTATCGTGACTATCGTCGTGGCTCTGCTCCTGCCTTCCGCCGCTCCGCTGGTCGGCATGCTTATGCTTGGCAATCTGATGCGTGAAAGCGGCGTGGTCAAGAGAATTTCTGATGCCGCTCAGAACGAACTGATGAATATTGTCACTATATTCCTCGGCACCACCGTCGGGGCGACCGCCAGAGCCGAAGTGTTCCTTACTCCTGAAACCCTGATGATCGTCGGGCTTGGACTTGCCGCTTTCTGCCTCGGTACCGCGTTCGGCGTGATATTCGGCAAGCTGATGTACATCTTTACCGGCGGCAAGGTCAATCCCCTTATCGGTTCGGCAGGTGTTTCGGCGGTTCCAATGGCAGCCAGAGTTTCGCAGAAGGTCGGCCAGGAAACCAATCCTTCCAACTATCTGCTCATGCACGCGCTCGGCCCGAATGTGGCTGGTGTGATCGGCTCCGCCGTCGCCGCAGGCGTTCTTCTGGCAGTACTCGGCAAGTAATGATTTTTCTGTGCATTTTCTGTTATCCATAAAAGCAGCGCGCTTTGCCGTCCGTTTCGGCAAAGCGCGTTTTTCTGCCTTTAGAGCCTGCTGACGACTCTTAACATGTGAAGTCTTCCGGATTAACAAAAACCATGTAAAAATGTAATATTTTTCAAAAAAAATATTGAATTGTTATTTACTATGTGTTAAAATTAACATGTTAATCAATACCAACGCTGTGATTAACATAATCAATCTATTGTTTACGGAGGGTGAAATTTTATGTTTCAGGCGAAGAAAAAACTGCGCGAGGACAACCGTATTGACAACTGGTGCTATCTTTGGATGGGGTTTTTTATGGTTGTCGGCTTTTGTCTTTTCAGCGTCATCCACTATTTTTTCGGGGATTTCGTGCTGAAAATATCTGCCGCAGTGATCATTGTGCTGCTGGTCGGAGGCCTGCTCTATTCCGCTTGGAAGAAAACCGGCAGTGAACGCAGAACGGTTTATGTCTTTTTGTTTATTTCCATTATCCTGAGGGCGTGCTACGTTATATTAACGGCAGACAACCCCCTTTCCGGTCAGGAATATGAGATTTTCCGCAATGTGCAGTCTGATATCACACTGCCGGACGCACATCAGCCGCTTTACTACATTGTATCCGCGTTGATCTATAATTCGGTGTCGCTGCTTTCGTTTGCCGAGCCCTACAATATGGATATACTGCGTCTCGTGTCGGAATACATGGGAATTGTAAGCGCGATTGCTGTTTACTATATTCTCTGCGAGCTTGAATCAAACGACACTGCCATTTATCTCGGCACCGCAATCATCGCCTTTCACCCCGGACTGATTCGCCTCGGAGGAGAAATATCCCCACTGATGCCGATGTTCGCCGTTTTATGCCTGACTATGATGTTCCTCACCAGATGGAACAACTTTACAGATGGATTTGACTTCATCTTCATGAGCATTTCTTTCGGCATTGCCGTGATGCTTGATATGTCCGCACTTGTGATTCTTCCCGTTGTGGCTGTGCTGGTCGTCATCAATCTGGTGCGGGTGATCGGCCGCAAAAACGGATTCAACACTTTTTCCTGCCTGCTTCAAACATTGGGAGGTACGGCGGCATGGGCTGTACTTAGCTTCGTTTATCCCGTAAGGAATATGCTGATGGGCAAGGAAACAGGCATTATGCAGCTTTTTGGCAACTACAGCGGAACGCTTGACTTCAACACTAAATTTCTCTCATTTGCTCCCGGTGAGCTTATGGAAATCTTCATCAGTCCCAAGGACAAAAACGCATGGGTCTATCTCGTCAAATCCTCCATTTACGGCAATCTGACCGAAAAAGACGTAACGATTGATTTGGTTTATCCTCTCGTCTTTATTCTTATTTCATTTGCGGTGGCTTCTATTGCCGGACTGACCATCTTCGGAAACATGATTGCCAGAGCAGACGCTAAAAAGAAGGGCAATATCTGGACTGTGATTGCCATGTGCGGATGCGTGGTCGCATATTATATTCTTCAAAACATCGGTTCCAATGACGCTTCCACGATGGATTTCCGCGTGATTCCCTTTATTCTTGCATTGGGAGTGACCATGCTCTGCTGCGGCATCAAGGTACTCAGCGTGAAGAAAAAACTCAGTTTTGTCTCCAATATTCTTTATGTGCTGACGGTATTTATTTGTCTCGTATTCTGCATAGGCTGTGTCGCGTACGGATGCTGGTTCATCCAGTGATTCACACTCCAACAGAGAACAGAGATTTGTATATGCATCAATGATTTTAAATGACAGGTGATTCAAAATGTCCAAAAGAATTAAGATCGTCGCTGATTCCACATGCGATATTTCGCCCGAACTGATTGATCGATACAGTATCGAGATTCATCCCTTCATCGTGAATCTGGGGGAAAAGAGCTTCCGAGACGGGGTGGATATTCACACAAGTGATATCCTGAAATACTACAAGGAGACCGGTAACGTGTCAAAAACGGCAGCCGCTCCTCCTGACGAGTATTCCAAGCTGTTCAGGCAATGGTCCGCCAAAGACTTCGATATTCTGTTCTTCACGATTAGCAGCGGCTTTTCCTCCGCTTACGCCAACGCGAAAATCGCCGCAGAAGAGTTTGACAATGTGTATGTGGTGGAATCAGCCAATCTCTCCACAGGAATCCTGCTGCTCGTGCTTGCCGCAGCAGATATGGCAGACAGCGGCATGTCCGCCCCCGATATCGTTCAGAGGCTGACCGAACTGGCGCCGAAGGTTCGCGCCAGCTTTGTGATTGACACGCTGGAATTCCTCTGGAAAGGCGGCAGATGCTCCGGCGTGGCGGCTTTGGGTGCGAATATGCTTAAGCTCAAGCCCTGCATTGAAGTCATTGACGGCAAAATGTCGGTGGGTAAAAAATACCGCGGCAATATTGACAAGGTCATTCCTCAATATATCAAGGACAGACTCGACTCCACTCCCCATGTGGTGCGCAGAAGGGTATTTATTACACACACCTTTGAAGACCGGGCTCCGGTAGAGGCCGCATTGAAACAGGCAAAGGATTCGGGCATGTTCGATGAGGTGCTTGAGACAAAAGCCGGCTGCACAATCTACAGCCATTGCGGTCCCGGCACGCTCGGAATACTCTACATAGAAGAGTAATCCTTCATTAGAGCCTGCCGACGCATCTCTTCACGCCCTGCTTGCTCGCATCTTTTCCGCCATATTTCGTGAAGTTTGCCCAGGTCAATGCAAGCATTGACCGGCAATACGACAGTATGGCTACGGCAAATTC
>ONYN01000177.1 GCA_900322085.1 uncultured Eubacteriales bacterium
CGGCGTTTTGCGATAAAGAAGTGCTGGTACGGACATCTCCACGGAGCGGCGAGGAACAAGGCGTTCACCGGGGCATTTGAGGGAATCGAGATGCGGCTGATCTCGGCCGATCATCTTGCGTTTATTCCCAAGCTGATACTGACGGATCAGGGGGAGCAACCGTAAAGATGATTTTGCGATGACAGAGAGAGCCGGAATAATTATCATGTTAGTAACAAATAGTTAACATATTTTCCAAGAAATCTCTTGAAAAATGCAAATTCATCTGCTATAATTCATTAGTGACTATCGTAATAAAAATGCACCAAAAAGGCAGCGCTTGACACGTCAGGCATGTGAACTGCCCGGATGATTCCGAATAATCATATTTCACGGAGGAAAACGAAATGATTAACAACAAGACCAAAACCGACAACAACACCTATGAAGTTGAGTTTACGGCGAGCGCCGAGCTGCTCAATGCGGAAAAGAAGCGCGTTTACCTGAAGGAAGTGCGCAAGTACAATGTACCCGGCTTCCGCAAGGGCAAGGCTCCCCTGAGTGTCATCGAGAAGATGTACGGTCCTGTTTTCACACAGGAAGCCATTGAGACGGTCTATCAGAAGGCGGTTGACGAAGCCATTGCCGAATTCGGTGAGGAGGTCGTGGACGCCAACAGCGCCGAACTGGTTTCCATGGAGGACGAAGTGGTGTTCAAGGCAAAGTTCGTCGTCAAGCCCGAGGTCAGGATCGAGGGCTACAAGGGACTCACCGTTGAGAAGGCGGAAGCGGTTGTCACCGACGAAGATGTAGAGCATGAGCTGGGCCATGTCCAGCAGCGCAACGGCAGAAGCGTCAATGTCGACGACAGACCGGCACAGCTGGAAGACAGCGTTGTATTTGACTACGAAGGATTCTGCGACGGCGTTCCCTTTGAAGGCGGCAAGGCGGAGAAGTACACCTTGAAGCTCGGTTCCGGCCAGTTCATTCCCGGATTTGAAGAAGGCATGGTAGGCCACGAGATCGGCGAGGAATTTGATGTCAACGTCACCTTCCCCGAGGAGTACCACGCGGAGGAACTTGCGGGCAAGCCGGCGGTATTCAAGGTAAAGATTCACGAGATCAAGAAGACCGAGCTCCCCGTACTGGACGATGAATTTGCCAAGGACGTCAGCGAATTCGACACCCTTGACGAGTACAAAGAGGACCTCAGAAAGGAACTTCTGCGCAAGGCGGAGGAGAAGGCAAAGGACGACGCGGACAACAAGCTGATCGATCAGCTGATTGACCTTGTGGAAGCCGACATTCCGGAGGTCATGTATGACCACAAAGTCACCGAGAACATCAACGACTTCTCCTACAATCTCCAGATGCAGGGCATGAACATCGACACCTACCTCAACTACACCGGTCTTGACATGGAAGCCCTCAGAGGTCAGTTCAGAGACAAGGCAATCCATCAGGTCAAGCTTCGCCTTGCGCTTGAAAAGATTGCGGAGCAGGAAGGCATCGAGGTCAGCGACGAGGATATTGAGAAGTCATACGAAGATCTCGCCAAAAACTACGGCGTAGAGCTTGACCGTGTGAAGGAGATTGTTCCGGCAGACGGACTCAAAAAGGACGTCGCTGTCGAAAAGGCAGTGGACGTTGTGCGTGACAGCGCCAACTATGTGCCGGCCAAGGCTGACGACGCGGAGTAATCCGAAAATTGTTCTGCGACAGGATTCGGCAGAATACATGTGCTTGACGTGATATTATCATATCCGGCAGCAAATACAAAATCAACGGCGTGTTGCAAGTGGACAGCTTCATCTGCAATGCGCCTATTATGACATTGTGGAAAGGAAGATCATTAATGAGCAGTCTGGTACCATATGTAGTCGAACAGACCGGAAGAGGCGAGCGTTCGTACGATATTTATTCGCGCTTGCTCAACGACAGAATCATCATGCTTTTTGACGAGGTAAACAGCGTCACAGCGAGCCTTGTCACGGCGCAGCTTCTTTACCTGGAAGGACAGGATCCCAAGAAGGACATCTGCCTTTATATCAACAGCCCGGGCGGAGCGGTCAAGGACGGCCTTGCCATTTACGACACCATGAATTATATCAAGTGCGACGTATCGACCATCTGCATGGGCATGGCGGCGAGCATGGGCGCGTTTCTGCTTGCGGCGGGAGCAAAGGGCAAGCGCCTTGCGCTGCCCAACAGCGAGATCATGATACACCAGCCGCTCGGCGGAGCGCAGGGTCAGGCGACCGACATCGAGATTCAGGCCAATCAGATTCTCAAGACCAAAAAGAAACTCAACGAGATGCTTGCGGCAGCCACAGGCAAGCCCTATTCCCAGATCTGCATCGACACCGAGCGTGACAACTACATGTCGGCCGAGGAAGCAAAGGAACACGGTCTGATAGACCGCGTCATTTATAAACGATAGGATTGGTGATCGAATTGCCCTATAAGGACAGAAACGACGAACCCAGGTGTTCTTTCTGCCACAAAGGCGAGAGCGACGGCGTCCGACTGGTGCAGGGGCCGGGAGCCTTCATATGCAACGAATGTGTGGCGCTCTGCACCCAGATACTCCGCAAGGACGGACTGTACGACATTGACGAATACGATGACAGCGATGTTTTTGACGACGACTTTGAGATACTCAAGCCGGCGGAGATCAAAGACCATCTTGACAAATACGTCATCGGACAGGACGACGCCAAGATAGCCCTTTCGGTTGCGGTATATAACCACTACAAGCGGATACTCGCGCACAATGACGAAGGCGTAGAGCTGCAAAAGAGCAACATTCTGCTGCTTGGCCCCACCGGTGTAGGCAAGACCTTTCTGGCGCAGTCGCTTGCCAAGATACTCAATGTTCCGTTTGCGATTGCCGATGCCACCACTTTAACCGAGGCGGGATATGTCGGCGAAGATGTAGAGAATATTCTGCTGCGGCTGATACAGGCGGCGGATTTTGATGTGGAGCGCGCCCAGAGGGGCATCATTTACATCGACGAGATCGACAAGATTTCCCGCAAGTCCGAAAACACGTCCATCACCCGCGATGTAAGCGGTGAAGGCGTACAGCAGGCGCTGCTGAAAATTCTCGAGGGAACGGTAGCCAACGTGCCGCCGCAAGGCGGACGCAAGCACCCGCAGCAGGAATTCATCCCCATTGACACGACCAATATTCTATTCATCTGCGGGGGCGCCTTTGACGGCATCGAAAAGATCATCGAGAAGCGGGTAGGCAATTCGGCGCTGGGCTTCGGCGCGGAGATACGCACGCAGGACGATCTGGACTACAGCGAGCTGATATCCAAGTGCATCCCGCACGATCTGGTAAAGTTCGGACTGATTCCGGAACTGGTGGGACGACTGCCGGTGCTGACATCGCTTCAGGCGCTGGATAAGGAGTCTCTGGTCAGGATCATGACCCAGCCGAAGAACGCGATCGTCAAGCAGTACCGGGCGCTGTTCCACATGGACGACGTAGAGCTGGAATTCGAGGACGAAGCGCTGAGTCGCATCGCGGAGAAGGCACTGGAGCAAAAGACAGGAGCGAGAGGTCTGAGAGGCGTTATCGAGGGCATACTCACGCCGATCATGTTCTCGGTACCGTCGGAGAATAACGTAGAGAAGGTTGTCATTACCAGGGCGTGTGTTGACGGGGAAGGAAAGCCGGAAATCATACGGAAGAAGCCTGCATCCGCCAAGAAAAAAACCGAGGAATAAGCAATATCATCATAAAAACAGGAGCATGTCTGATTGTGCGGGAAAAGCATCATCGCGGCATGCTCCTTCAATATTAATAAAAAGTTTCTTGCTTTAATGCGTGAAATGAATTATAATATAAAACAATCACCCAATACAAACAATCAGGAAAAGAGGGAACGATATGGCAAAACAGGCAAACAAAACACAGAAAAAAACCATGCCTATCATCATGCTGCCTGATGCGGTGGCATTTCCGAGTTGCCCGCACCAGTTTGATGTGTTCGGGGCGAATATGATAGCGGCGATACGCAGCGCACGCAAGGCGGACAGATGCATCTTCATCATGCTCAACGAAAAAGGGGAACCCAGTTTTGACATCACCGGCAGGGTGGGCATTGTTGCTACGATCACCCAGATGTTGCGGCACCCGGAGGAGGAGAGCATGCATGTGCGTGTGATGGGCGAATATCGCGCATGGGTCAAGTCAGCCGATCTTTCAGGAGAATTCGACGTGGTGGAGGTGGTCCCCGCGGAGGAAATCAGAGATGAAGACGAAAAGGACCCCGGCAGTGCCATTCACAACAAGCTGTTCAAGGAACTGATTCCGGCATTAAACCGTGCCGAGAACAAGCCGGAGCTGGACACGCATTTCGTAATGGAACGCCGCAGCACCGACTACGGCAGCATGATTGACAGCGCCACGTATATCTATCCCTTTCCGCTTGCCAAAAAGCAGAGAATACTCGACTGTCTGTCTGTCGGCGACCGCGTGCAGCTTCTGTACAAGGCGGTCTCCGTGGAACTGGAACAAGCCAAGCTGGACCGTGAGATAGAAAAAAAGGTCAACGAAAGCATGGATAATGCGCAGCGTGAATACTATCTCCGCGAGAAGATACGCATCATCTCGGAGGAACTGGGCGACGGAGGCACGCCCGAGAGCGACGCCGAAAACTACAACAAACGCATAGACGACATCGACGCAGCGGAAGAAGTGAAAAAGGTGCTTCACAAGGAGGCACGCAAGCTTGCCAAGCTGCCTTTCGGTTCGCAGGAGGCGGCGGTTGTGAGGGGATATCTTGACGTGTGCCTTTCGATACCGTGGGGCGTCAGGACGCAGGACAATCTCAGCGTGAATGACGCGGCAGCGATACTCGACCGGGAGCATTACGGCATGGAAAAGGTCAAGGAGAGAATCCTGGAACTGATAGCCGTGCGCGCGCTGGTGCCGGACATCAAGGGACAAATCATCTGTCTGGAAGGCCCTCCGGGAGTAGGCAAGACATCCATTGCCCATTCCATTGCGGAAGCGATGGGACGCAAATACGTGCGCGTATCGCTGGGCGGTGTGCGGGACGAAGCGGAAATCCGTGGCCACCGTAAGACCTATCTCGGATCCATGCCGGGACGCATCGTTGACGCGGTAGTCAGGGCAGGCAGCATGAATCCCCTGATTCTGCTGGATGAAATAGACAAGCTTTCCAACGATTACAAGGGCGACCCGACCTCCGCCCTGCTGGAAGTGCTTGATCCGGAGCAGAACAAGAACTTTACCGATCATTTTCTTGACATACCGCTCGATCTGAGCGGCGTAATGTTCATCACCACAGCCAACAATATCGGCATGATCCCCAGGCCGCTTTACGACCGTATGGAGATCATTGAGCTTCCCAGCTACACCCATGAGGAAAAGGCGATGATTGCCAGGAAATATCTCGTTCCTAAGCAGCTGGAACGCAGCGGACTCTCACAGAAGAAGGTGCGCATCACCGATACCGCGATTGCCAAGCTGATAGAGGACTACACCCGTGAAGCGGGCGTGCGAAACCTGGAGCGCGAGATTGCCTCACTCTGCCGCAAGTGCGCAAAGAAGCTGGTTGCGGGCGAAGCGGAGAAGATATCGGTCAACGCCCGAAATCTGGAAAGTTACATGGGCAAGCCGAAGTATAAGCGGGACGAACGCCCGAAGGAGCTGATTCCGGGCATGGCGAACGGACTTGCATGGACGTCGGTAGGCGGCGAGATGCTGGAGATCGAAGTGGCGGTCATGGAGGGCGGCGGCAAGATATCTCTCACCGGACAGCTGGGAGAGGTTATGCAGGAGTCGGCAAAGACCGCCATGAGCTGCATCCGGCAGAGAGCGGACGAACTGGGAATTGACAGCAGCCTGTTCAACACGCGGGACATACATATTCACGTGCCGGAAGGCGCAGTGCCGAAGGACGGACCCTCCGCCGGAATCACCCTCGCGACGGCGATTGTTTCGGGGCTGACGGGAATACCTGTCCGCGGCGACGTGGCAATGACGGGTGAAATCACACTGACCGGGCGAGTGCTCGCGATAGGAGGACTGCGGGAAAAGAGCATGGCGGCACTTCGCAGTGGCATCAAGACAGTGATCATTCCGGCATCCAATGAGCAGGACATTGCCGAATTCAGCGATACCGTGAAAAACGGGATAAAATTCGTTCCGGTCAGGACGGTGGACGAAGTGTTTCGCACAGCCTTTACCCAGCCGCCCAAAAAGCCGAAGGTTTCCAAGGCGGAGGCCTCCGTGGCCGTAGAAAGCACGGCCGAGTCGGAGCCAACCAATCAAGACACCGAGGAAAAAGAAAATGAAATTTGAAAAAGCGTACTTTGAGCTTGCCGCCGGCACATCAGAACAGCTTCCGGCAAGCGATATGCCCGAGGTAGTATTCGCGGGACATTCCAACGTGGGCAAATCGTCGCTCATCAATAAGATACTCAATCGCAAGAGCCTTGCCCGGGTGAGTTCACAGCCGGGCAAGACCGCGACGATCAACTTTTACAATCTGGACGGAGCGCGACTGGTGGACCTGCCGGGCTACGGATTTGCCAAGGTGAGCGCCGCGGAAAAGAAGCGGTGGGCGGAACTCATCGAGGGATATTTCAGCCAGGAGCGGGACCTGCGGCTGGTGGTCATGCTGATCGACAGCCGGCACCGCGCGTCGAAGGACGACATGCAGATGTTGGATTTTCTGATAGAGGGACAATATCCGACGCTGATTGTGCTGACCAAGATTGACAAGCTCAAGCCGACCGAGCGGAGCAAGCGTCTGGCGGCGATACCGGACGAACTGGATGTTGACCTGAAATACATGCAGACCTTCTCAGCGGTGACGGGAGAGGGCGTTGAGGAGCTTCGCCGGACGATAACGGAATGTCTGACAGAAAATGAATAGATTCAGCCGGGCAGAAAAAAGGAAAGCGCGCAGCGCCCAACGTTGGGAGTCCGAAAATAAAAGGCTTTACAATCGCGAAAAAAAGTGTTAAAATAATGATGATTTATCGAACTAAACTTATAAAGTGACAGGCGGTAAGCATCGATAAAAGCTGTTAAGAGGTAATGGAAATGAGTATGAATCCAAAACTGCGAGATGAAAATCTTGATTTTTTGTTCAAAGGAATATTAGAGCTTAAGAGCATAGAAGAGTGCTATGATTTCTTTGAAGATCTCTGCACCGTTGCGGAGATCAAAGCGATGTCGCAGAGGGCAGTGGTAGCCAAAATGCTGCGGGACAAGCATGTTTACAGTGACATAGTAGCCCGCACAGGAGCAAGCACAGCAACCATCAGCCGTGTCAACCGTTCGCTCAATTACGGTTGCGACGGATACGACCTGATTTTCAAGCGAATGGATGAAGCCGATAACGGCTCGATACCGGAAAGCAGCGGCGAGGAATCATGAGCTACGATCTCTTTGCGGAATACTACGACGAGCTGATGAGCGAAGCGGATTATCCGTCCAGGGCGAAATACATAGACGGCATTATCAGGCAATACAAGCCTGACGCTCATCTGCTGGTTGACCTGGCTTGCGGAACAGGCAGTATGACTGTCGAATTTGCGGCGATGGGCTACGATGTGATAGGGGTCGACATTTCGGAGAGCATGTTGAGCAAGGCCCGGGAGAAATCCGACAGCGGGATACTGTATCTGTGCCAGAGTATGCAGGAGCTGGACATGTACGGAACCATCGACGCATTTGTTTGCACGTTGGACAGCCTGAATCATATTGAGGACAGAGAGCAGTTGCTTCTTGCCCTGAGCCGTGTGTCTCTTTTTCTGGAGCCGGACGGCGTTTTTGTTTTCGACATGAATACGCCGTATAAGCATGAATACATTCTCGGGGATAATTCCTATGTTTACGAGACAGAGGATGTGTTTTGTGTCTGGCGCAACGAATATGCCGGAGAGGGCAGGGTCAATATTGCGCTGGACTTTTTTGAGCAGCAGGCTGACGGGCGATATGTGAGAGAATGTGAAGATTTCAGCGAAGTGGCGTATTCTTTGGAAGAAACGGAGCAATTGCTGAATGAAGCGGGGTTAGAGCTGCTTGCGGCATACGACGACATGACACATGAAGCGCCTCAACCGGACAGCCAGAGAATTGTAATAGCGGCGAAAAAGAGGTAGAAGGTAAAAAAAGAGCAAGCGCGCCCGGACACGCAACGGGGTCGGCGCCAACCGACGCGAGCGAAAGGAGAGCAACAAAAACAAATGAGCAAACTCGTAAGATGTATAACGACCGACGGTCTTGTAATGGCGGCGGCGATAGATTCAACCGAAATAGTGAGGAAGGCGCAGGAGCTTCACCGCACCACGCCTGTGATCACGTCGGCACTGGGCAGACTGCTGACAGGAGCGTCGATCATGGGCAACAAGCTGAAGGAGAGCAATGCGTCGCTGACGCTCAGGATGAACGGCGGAGGGCCGGCTGGTTCCATCATTGCGGTGTCAGACAGCAAGGGCAACGTGCGCGGATATGCGCAGGACGCAGGTCTGCTGCTCATGCCGAATGAAAAAGGGCATCTGGACGTATCGGGAGCAGTGGGCAGGAAAGGGACCGTGACGGTGATCAAGGATTACGGTTACGGACAGCCCTATTGCACCCAGACGCCGATCGTCACGGGCGAAGTGGCGGAGGATCTGACGGCGTATTATGCCATCAGCGAGCAGGTTCCGACAATCTTCTGCATAGGAGTACATTTTGACAAGCTGTGGAGGCTGGACAAGGCAGGGGGATTGCTGATTCAGCTGATGCCGGCGGCAGATCACCGCGAGATCGAGAAGCTGGAGGAAATGCTCAGGACAATGCCCCCGGTGACGCAGATGCTTCTGGAAGGCTGCACGCCGGAGCAGATACTGGAAAGAACACTGCCGGGATTTGAGCTGGAGATATTCGACAGCCAGGAGGTGGAATACCGGTGTGACTGTTCGCTTGAGAGGGTAGAGAATGCGTTTATGACCATGCGCCCGGACGAGATACGGGGACTGGCCGATGGCAGCGGTAAGGCAGAGGTGCTTTGTCACTTCTGCAACAAAAAGTATTACGTCACACAGGAGCGCCTAAATGAGCTGGCTGCTATCCAGGAGCAGCGCATGAAGGAACCGAGGGATTCAAAGCAGGGCAGCTGACGATGACGCAATAATTGAGTTGCCGAATGGTATATTATTCAAAGCCGAAAACGTGAATATAGACAAAAAACAAATTCTTTTCAATCTTTTGTCATTATTTGTTAAATAAGTCTTGACATTTTAATTTTTTTGTAATATAATCTTATCTGTCGAAGGGATACACAGCACAGCCATTGCTGCGGACAAGCTGTGCTGCCGGGTCCGCAATTCCTTTGTACATTACATAGATTGTGTCTTTTTATATCGTTCCCCATCCACAAAGTGCAAAATCGTCCTTTCAGTATCAAGAAGGGCGGTTTTGTGCTTTGTGGACTTTTTATTGTAATTCCTTATATTTTTGTTGGTATAACGAATAAATATTCATCAAAAATAGGAAATTGTTAGATTCTGTCAAATCAGGCCTGAATTGAATGAACATAAAAATTAAAATATGTGTGTTTTTTTTCTTGTTTTAGGTTGATTTTCACAGAATTATACTGTATAATATGTGGTACAAAATATGTTTGGGGTGAATAAAAATGCAGGACGATCTGAATGTCATTCTGGTTGACGACGACCGTGAATTGTGCGATGAAATAAGCAAGTGCATTGAGGAAACAGACGGACTCGAACTTCTGGCAACCACAGACAGTTCGGATGAGGCTTTGGAATATGTCAGACATCTCAGACCGGACGCTGTCATACTTGATCTGGAGCTTCATCAGGGAGGAGGCAACGGCATCGTGTTCCTCACCAAGCTGAGCAAACTCACCGATATCAAGAGGCCGTTTGTGCTTGTCAATACACACAATTCCAGCAGCACAACGCATGAGATTGTCAGAAAACTGGGAGCGGACTTTGTCATGTATAAGCATCAGGAGGGATACTGCGCCCAGGAGGTAGCGGATTTTCTGCTTGCGGTGCGCGCGGGCAAGGGTGATGATTCGTTGTGCCAGCCGTCCCTGCAGCAGTCTCGGGAGCAGAGCGAAACGCTTCGTTCAAGGATACTGGCCGAGTTGAACAACATAGGCATCAGCCCCAGGTCACGCGGATACAATTACCTTGCGGATGCAATCGAGATATTCTGTGGCGGACAGATACCGAATGTTTCATCAGTGATAGGGGCTAAGTACAACAAATCAGAGGCCAGCGTGGAACGCGCCATGCAGAATGCCATCGACAGGGCGTGGAACAGAGCGGATATCAACGAACTGCTTACATACTATACAGCTCGTGTGAATTCCAAGCGGATATCACCCACTGTCATGGAATTCGTTTGCTATTATGCCGCCAAATTAAAGAGCTAAAAAACTAAAAAGATTTCTTTTTGTTAATTTTTTAAGGTTTTTGTAAAAATGATAAAAAAAGTCGTCACACAAAGTAATCGACAGGCGAGTCATTTGGTGGTATGATATTTGCGTATCATAAAACTGACTGCGAGAATTTTTCATATCACCACCAAGACCCTCTGCCAATCCAATGTGCAGGGGGTCTTGGTGCTTTTGCGCTTTTTTGGATTTTTTGGTCGTTTGGGCGTTTGTCCGTTTGTCCGTTCGGCCGTACATCAAGGGGGGTTGTAAGATGATACCGTATGATTCGGGAATAAAGCACGCCGGTATGCTGCTTTACGCATACATCGTGTTTTGCATAGCTATGCCGGATAAATTCACTCGCCGCAGGTATATGGCGGGCGGTGTGGCAGTCTTTGTCACAGGGGCAAGCATGACATATCTGATGACAGTGCTTTCGCCCATGACGGTGCCGGTGATGATCATCGCACTGTTTCTGATTACGGGAGTGCTGTTCCGCCAGCGCCCGGGAAAAAATCTGACGCTTACACTGATTTCATACGGACTGAGCTTTGGCGCATTTTATATTTCCATTATTATCACCTCTGCGGCGATGTTGCTTCTGTCATACGCAACGGCGGGATATTTCGGTTCCCCGCATGAAGCGCTGGACTATTATACAAGTGCCACCATCAGCACCACACTCGGCTGTATTCTGATGATGACCGGGATAACCCTCATGCAGGGGTTGATTATTCTGACCCTGCTGCTTTCCCGCCGCATCAGGAGGGGAATTTCCACCCTTGTCAGATTCGGCATGAGTGACGTGGGAGTGTACATTTCCATCGCCACAATTTCCGTTCTGATGACGCAGGTGGTTGCCACCAAGACGTACGGAACCAATACAGTTGTCTTTACGGTATGCTTCTTTGCCGGAACAACGTGCATATTTCTGCTTTATTACTGGATCAAGGACGAGATCCGTTCGGCATATAAGAACAAGGTAAAGGAAAATGAGCTGCTGCTGTTGGAAAGAAGCATATCCGAAAAGGATAAACTGATAGATGAGCTTCGCAGCGATAACGAACAGCTCTCCGCCATCATCCACAAGGACAACAAGCTCATTCCCGCAATGGTTATGTCAGTCAGGAAATACGCCGCGGATATGCAGCGCGGAAGCTTCGATTCATCGGGAGCCATGGAAACCGCCGAGGCGCTGGAATCCATCTACAGCGAACGGGTATCGGCACTGAGCCAATACGAATCGCATTGCCGTCCCTTGGCGGGAACGGGCGTGACCGCAGTGGATGCTGTGCTGCTCTATATGGCGGCCAAAGCGGAGGAATCCGGGATTGACTTTGAGTTGGACGTCAGCGGGGACTTAAGCGGCATGTTCACCGGTACTGTTGACCGGCGTGAATTCAACACCATGCTGGCCGACCTTGCGGAGAACGCGATTATCTCGGCGAAGCAGCATTTGCCTGGGAAGGTGGCGGTGAATATCAGGAATTATGAGGGAAACTGCTGTCTGGAGGTGCTGGACAGCGGCGATGAATTCAACGAGGACGTCTTGAGAAACATGGGTGTGAAGAAGATCACCACCCACAAGAGCGAGGGCGGCACCGGCACCGGATTAATGACGCTCATCAGGATCATCAAGCACAACAACGCCAGCCTTACGATAGAGGAATTTCCCCAAGGCAAAAGGTACAGCAAAGCGGTGCGTGTGACATTCGACGGCAAGGGGCGCAGGAGAATCCTGACATATCGCGCCCAAGAACTGAAGAAGGCAATCAAATACGGCAGTTTTGACATTGCCCTGCCGGAGAAAAACGAGCAGGAGGAAACGGCGGTATGACAAGCGGAATAGTGCTGCCGGTGCTTGACGTCGGAATCAAATACACTGTGCTGATTTTTTGTTCGTATTATGTTTTTATGAGATGCGCCATAGAACAATCCGCAAGGTCGGGATATCTGAAGGCGCTGATGGCTGCCGCCGTGATGGGATTCTCACTGATATGGCTGCGTGGCATGCTGCTGCCGTTTCATATAGTGGTGATGCTGATGTATCTTGTCGTGACGAATTATTTTATGTTCCGACAAGATATGAATATCACGGTCGTGCTGTCGGCGCTGTCGTACGGATTGTGTGAGGCGGTATTTCTTGTAGTGGGATTTCTGGGGTCGGTGGTGATTGTTCTGTTTTACTGGAACGATGAGAAGGGCGACGACAATTCCATCTATGACTTTCTAAATGACATACCGGTACACATAGCGGTTTACATAACCATGCTTTTGGTTATGATAGGAGCCGTATTTCTTGTGATGAGGAGCAAAAGGCTGTGCAACGGGCTAAAGAGAATCGTGAGCCTTGGCACCGGCGGAACGGGCATTATGATCATGACGACGCTTCTGATGTGCGTAATGGGATTTGAGCTGCCGAGCGATACCGTGATTTTACAGGGCTTGCGAACGGTGCTTTTCATCTGCTCAATGGTAATGTGCATTTTGATCACCTTCTGGATCAAGAAGGAAATATCATCCGTCTACCTCAGACTGCTGCTGGATCATTCGGCCGCCCTGACCGAAGGAACCATTGCCGAAAAGGACAAGCTGATTGCCCAGCTTCGCAGCGATAACGAGAGACTCGCCGGTATCATCCGCAGCGACAGTGCCATTCTCCCTGAGATGACAGATTGGGTCAGGAAATGCGCGTCGGGTGTATCGGATGATGCCGAAATCACCGACTGTGCCGAACGGCTGGAGAGGCTCTACGGCGAGCGGACTTGGATGCTGAGCAAGTATGAATCGCAAAGCAGAGCTATTGCCGCAACGGGAGTGCAGGCGGTGGATAATGTACTGCTTTACATGGCGGACAGAGCTGAAAACAGCGGAGTAGATTTCTCTGTTGATGTGGAGGACGGCATATCGCAGATGTTTGGCGGCGCGGTAAACAGCCGTGAATTCAACACCATGCTGGCCGATCTTGCGGAGAACGCGATCATCTCGGCAAGGCAGCATTTGCCCGGGAAGGTCGCGGTGAAAATCAGGAATTATGAGGGAAACTGCTGTCTGGAAGTGCTGGACAGCGGCGATGAATTCAACGAGGACGTCTTGAGAAACATGGGCATAAAAAAGACCACCACCCACCAAGGGGAAGGCGGCAGTGGTGTGGGATTAATGACGCTCTTCAAGATTATCAAGCACAACAGCGCCAGTCTGACCATAGAGGAATATCCCGAGGGGGAAAAGTACAGCAAGGCGATACGGATTATTTTCGATCAAAAGTCCCGCCGCAGGATAGCGACCTACCGCGCGGATGAACTGAGGCGGACGCTGAGACTGAATCGTTTTTCCATCGAGTCGATCAATACCGGTTCCC
>ONYN01000067.1 GCA_900322085.1 uncultured Eubacteriales bacterium
CGCAGATCAACAGTGGTCACATTGAGTACCGCCACTCCCGTTGCACCGGAGGTCTGAATATCCGTTATCTCAATTTCAAGTGTCTTGGACACAGCGTCAACGATCTGATGCGTGCCGCTGCGGTCGCCGCTGTCAAAACTGAGTCCGTCATATTTTGACACATAGTCAAATGCCGCCTTGTAGCTGCAATCGTTCATTTTCTTGTTAAATCTCTTTATCGCCTGTTCGGGAGTCTCCGCGTCGTTGCAGGCGCAAAGCAGCAGCAAAAAAACCGCCAGAACAACAGCCGCTGCCGCACGTATTTTTGATTTGGTTATCAAAATGATCATTCCCCTTGATGAAATCACAGTGCATACGGCATTACGCTCCACAAAAGCATCATGCCGTATGCACATCTGGAATACAATGAATATTCTTGGCTTACAATGAAACAACAGCAGAAATTTATCTGTTCTGTTCCTTCTTGCGGATCATCTTGCGCAGATTGAGTCCGGTGTCCAGCAGGATCAGCACTACGGCGCCTACAAAGAGCATCACATAGATGACAATGGAATAATTGTAAGCCCAGTCCATCTCTACAAAATATCTCTTACCGTCAACTCCCAGCAAGTCAACCTTGGCTTCCAGAGAATCCTTCAATCCGAGCATATACCACGCCTGGAAGAGCGACGAGACAATGATCATTATATCGCTCATCAGCTTCGGAAGAATGTTGCGCATCGACAGCAGAATGAATATGATAAGCGGCACCGCAATCAGCACTACATTCATATAGCTGCCCTCCAGCATACGGCCGTCTATTTCCTTGCCGATAATCAGATCGTAACCGGCTATTCTTGTCGCCGAGGCAAAGAAGTCTATCAGGGTGCGGTCGGTATCGACTCCCGCGAAATTGAGGGCGAAAAGCACTCCCGCCATCGCTGAGAAGAGTCTCATTGCCGTGGTAAAGAGCCACATATTCTCCGGTTCGTCGTCATCCTCGTCCAGACCGTCATCATCCTTGGGGGCAATGACAACCGCATTGGCGGCTTCTTCGGGAGTCACCTCCATCATAGTCTCGGTGCCGTCAGGCAGCTTGACCAGAGCCATGGTCATGACCGCCTCCATTTTTTCCTGCTGACGTTTTCTGCGTCCCCGCATCGCAAGTCCGCTGATCAGCATGATCAGCGCTCCGCACACCACTATGGCCAATGCTCCGATCAGCATTACAAATATCAGATTGATTCTGCGCACCTGATAGGTAATGGTGAATGTATGCGAAGAAACCGGGTGATCAAATTCGCCCATGGATTTGCCCATCAGGACATCATTCTTGCCCGTGCCGGAAGGAGACGTCCAGCTTACCGAGCTGGCCTCGCCGGTGCCTCTGAATCCGTAATCCACAACGCCTTCATATCCGGACGGAGCGATGAATTCCGCCACATCAACCGTTGCCGTGACGCTGCGTTTGTTATAAAGGGCAAATTTATCGGTGCCTTCCAGTTTGATGGAATTGCCCGCGCCAATATATTTTTGCAGAACAGCTGTCGTTTCTTCCGCCGTTCCTCTGGGAGTGGTAAGCACCACGGAGTACTGCGACCGGGAGGAATTGTAGGGTTCAACGGCAATATCAATGTTGCTGCCGCTGAGAGATGTGCTGAAATATTTTGCGGCAAACTGAGCGCCGGAATCGTCCTCTCCTACCTTGTAGGCGATGGTGATCGACTGGCTCACCTTGTCGTCGCTGCTGATATCGGTAATCACTCTGACCTTTGTGATATCATAGACCGAGGAGGAATACAGCGTGATATTGGCTTCCGACGCCTTTTCATACATCAGCACCAGCGTCTTGCCGTCATCGTGAACGCCTTCTTCGCTCTTTGCCTTTTCTCCCGCCGCAACGGTCGATTTGGATGGGTCAAATCTGCTGCCGTCCATATTGACATATGTAAATGTGGCATTGCACGAACCGTCGCTGTTGCATGGGAATTTGCCAAAACCGACCTTCTCGGTCAGCACGCCTGTTTCGGAAAAGGGGGTGTTGAGCGAACCGTCGCTGACATATTGGAAGGAAGTGCCGCTGCCGAAGATCTTGGCGTTGCACGCGTCAATGGTTTCGGCGCTGCCCTTGTAGGAGATAATGTATTTGCCGGATCCGTCGTCGCTCGACTTCCATTTGCCGCTTGCGTTCTCTCCGGTGGAAGCGTCAAGGAACTCCTGAATATTGCTTTTCCCCAGCGCTTCAACGGTCTTTTTGGGTATATTGACGGTGATCTTTCGCTCGTAGTCGCTGCCGTCCTGCGATACGTCGTGAATGGTGTAAACTTCTACGCTGTCCAGCAGGTACTTGGAAATCGTGTTGAGCTTGACCTTTGCCGAACCGAAATTATCGTTGTCGTATGTCACGCCGTTCATGGTGATCTTCACGGTATCGGTCATGCTGGAAACGTCCCTGCTGACATTCAGACCCTCCTTGAGTGCCGGCTTGACCCACGAAAGCAGATCCTTGGACTCAAAGTCCTCCGAAATGGAAAATCCGCTGGCAAAAAGATCCTCCTTGGGATCCTTGTATGTAAACTGCACCGAAGGATCGCGCCCTATGAGCGCCTTGACCTTGGTTCTGTAATCGTCGATGCTGTCATACTTCAGATGAAAAACAAATACCGCCTTGGTTTTCTTGTCATTGGTGTATTTGCACTCGAATGACATCTGCGGCGGGCATTTCTCACTGAGCACGTCGGCAGCCTCGGACACCTTGAACTTGGTAAAAAGATTGTTCTGATCCTCCAGCTCGTCGCAGGTGATGATGCGTTCGCCTTTGAACTCACCGTCCAGCTTCATCTCGGTATTCATGCCGCATCCGGCGAGAAGCAGCAGCATAAAGCAGCCTGTCAGCAGCACAAGCAGACGTATCCGCCTCATACCGACCGCCGCCATTCCATCAGCCTTCTGAGCCACATTGGAAACAGCCATCTTGTTTCGAGTATTTTCCACGTTGATCTCTCCCTTTGGCAATTTATAGACTAGGATTTGTGAGACTTTTTTTGATTACACGGTTTCAGTGATTATACGATGATTATACACAGACATTATATAATAAAAAAAGCCCAACGTCAATCATGGAAAGGGCAAAAATTGAAATTTTATAAAATTTTTTCTGAAAAATGCTTCCATTTATGTATCAATTGTCCGAACGCGTCTCGATAGCAATCCAAACTTGCCTTGCTATTTGTTTGGATTGCTATACAGTCTGCCATCCGCGCAGTTACGCTACTGTGTACTTTCTTTCCCATCCGCGCTGTCCGTCCCCTCCCTGCCGGACACACCGGTTCCGGTAAAATTGCTCAGCCAAAGCATCATTTCCTCGAACACGGATACGTTGAGCGAATAATAAATAAAATTTTTTTCCTTGGTCTCCCACACCAGACCCGCCTTTTTCAGCCGGCTGAGGTGATAGGAGATTGTCGCCGCGGTCATGTCAAAACGGCTGGCGATATCTCCCGCCGACATTCTTCCGTCCCTGAGCATCAGCAATATTTCGCGCCGCACCGGATCAGCAAGCGCCTTAAATGTTTCGGGAAAACTCATTGACCCCACATATTCCCCTTTCATTGGCATTTAGAATCATATCTAAATGCCAGTTTATCACGGAAAGAGATTTTTGTCAATTGCTATTTTCATATACTTTTTCCCATTAATTATTTAATAAAGAAAAGAAAAAACAAAAAATGCAAAAAAAACATAAAAATATCTGTAAAAAGCCTTGCGCATATGATATAATAGTTAAATAAACTATTCATTATCCGAAAAAAGGAGCAAATATTAAAACAATGTCTGTTAGAGTAGGAATGGTCAGCTTGGGATGTCCCAAAAATCAGGTTGACGCAGAGCTTATGCTGGGGCATCTTGCGGACGCGGGCTACGATCTGGTCGAAGACGCGGCAATGGCGGACGTCGCCATTGTCAACACCTGCGGATTTATCGAGAGTGCCAAGTCGGAAGCCATCGAAGAGATACTTGAGCTTGCGGCGCTCAAAAAGGAAGGCCGCATCAAAGCGCTGGTAGTCACCGGCTGCATGGCGGAACGCTATCGCGACGCCGTTCTGGAGGAACTGCCCGAGGTTGACGCGGTGGTGGGAATCGGTTCCAATCACAAAATTGCCGAGATTATCGGCCGCATCGCCAACGAAAGCGGCTTCGCCTCCTACGGTGAAAAGGAAGAGCTTCAGATGTGCGGCAGAAGAATCCGCACGACCCTGCCGTTTTACAGCTATCTCAGGATAGCCGACGGCTGCAACAACAAATGCGCCTTCTGCGCCATTCCCATGATAAGGGGGAAATTCCGCTCCCGTCCTATGGAGGAGCTTGTAAAAGAAGCCGAAACGCTGGCTTCCAAGGGTGTGAAGGAGCTTACAGTGATAGCCCAGGATACCACGGAATACGGCTCCGACCTCTACGGAAAGCGCATGCTGCCCGAACTGCTCAATCAACTCTGCGAGGTCGACGGGCTAAAATGGATCCGGGTGCTGTATTGCTATCCCGAAAAAATAACTGACGAGCTGCTCGACGTAATCGCCAATCAGCCCAAAATGTGCAAGTACATAGATATGCCGATTCAGCATGTAAGCAAGCATGTGCTGCGTGACATGCACAGACCCGGCGACAGACAGTCGCTCACCGATCTGATAGCCCACATTCGTGAGAAGGTGCCGGGAGTGACGCTTCGCACCACTCTGATGACAGCATTCCCGGGTGAAACGCAGGAGGATTTTGAGGAGCTGATTGATTTTGTCCGCGAGGTAAAATTTGAACGGCTTGGTTGCTTTATCTGGTCGGCGGAGGAAGACACGCCCGCGTTTGATCTGCCCGACAGGGTGGACCCTGCAACAGCGGCACAGCGTGAAGAATCCATTATTGATGAGCAGTCCCGCATCATCGACGAATGGTGCGAGGGCATGATTGGCAAACAAACAGAGGTAATGGTCGAGGGCTTCGACCGTCTGGCGGAATGTTATCACGGCAGATCGCAGGGTGAAGCTCCCGAGATTGACGGCAAGATATTCTTTGACACCGACGGCAAAAAGCTTGTTCCCGGTCAATTCGTGAATGTGGAGATAACCGACTTCATGGGCTGCGATTTGGTGGGACGCCTGATATAATTCTTCTAATCTTCTATTAATTCCAGAGGGGAAATGACGTATGAATCTTCCAAACAAGCTCACGGTGCTGCGAGTGCTGTTCATTCCCGTTATCATGGTGTTCCTGATGGTTGAAAACATTCCGTTCCGCTGGCTGCTCGGTGGGCTTTGCTTTGGCGCCGCCTCGCTGACAGATATGCTCGACGGCAGGATAGCGCGCAAGCGTAATCTGGTCACCGATTTCGGAAAATTGATGGATCCGGTAGCGGATAAAATGCTGATCATGTCAACGCTGATTTGCTTTGTACAGGCGAATATCTGCGGAGCGTGGGTCGTTGTCGTGATACTGTTCCGCGAATTTCTCGTGACATCCATGCGCATGATCGCCGCCGACAAAGGGAAGGTTATCGCCGCCAATATCTGGGGCAAGATCAAAACCGTCACGCAGATGATCGCGATTATAGGCATATTTTGCAGCAATGCGGTGTACGAATTCTCGTTCATCCCCCATGTGATCGGCGACTGGCTGATGATCGTATCCGAGGTAGTGCTTTATACGGCAGTGGCAGCGACCATATTCTCCGGCGCCAGTTACATGTACGACGCGAGAGAATTCTTCCGTGACCTGTGACGCACACACTCTATAAAGAAAAAAATTTTGCAAAATTTTTTTCGCAAACCACTTGTCTTTTTGCATGATATGTGTCAAAATAGATAAGGCAATCTATAAAATGAATCTGAAAAAAACCGAAGGGAGCAAACCGAATATGTCCGAATTTGATTTTGATAAAGACACTGTGCCGGATTCCTCTGAAAAGAGTGAAGCGGTCGAAGCGTTTGAGGATTTTGAAATAACCGCTGCCGATGCCGTCGAGGAAGCCGAAGAATTGGTCGAAGACACCGACGAAGTCTTGGAAGAAGCCGAAGAAGCTGCCGAAGAGACCGACGAAGTCTTGGAAGAGACGGAAGAAGCTGCCGAAGAGGCCGACGAAGTCTTGGAAGAGGCGGAAGAAGCTGCCGAAGAAACCGACGAAGTCTTGGAAGAGGCGGAAGAAGCTGCCGGAGAAACCGACGAAGTCTTGGAAGAGGCGGAAGAAGCTGCCGAAGAAACCGACGAATTGGTCGAGGAAGCTGACGAAGCGGCTGAAGATGACATTGAAGAAGCTGCGGCAGCTTACTGGCTCACAGACAGCAACGCAGATGACACAGATGAGGACGATGCCGAAGAAGAAGCCGAATCAGCCGATGAAGCAGACGAAGAGGATGACGTCGACAAGGACGATTATCTTGATTATGACGACGAACCGCGCGCCAAAAAGACCGTTTCCGGCAAAACCGCAGCCATCACAATGCTTGTCACCTGTCTTGTCACATTGGTACTGATAGCCGGAGCGTTCTGGATAGGCGTTACAATGAAAAAGGATCTGGGGGTTTCTGTCGTTTCATACTCAGACCGTTTCAACGCATGCGACACCAAGTCGTTCTCGGTAGGACAGCTTATGGGTATAGAGCTTGTATCCATGAGCGATGAGGATTATACATTCAGCGCCGACGACATAAGCGATCTCAAGAGCGGAAAAACCGTCAACAAATTCAGCGGATTGGTCAACATCAAGGCGGACACCCGCTTCGGCAAAATAGTGTCGATGGACATCTCGTTCGATCCCAGTCTCGATGAAATGGACAGCCCGGCAGGAACGTACATGGTACTTTTCGGAAATGCCATTTCCGGCCTTGTCGACGGTATTGACACAAGCGACATGGCGTTTGTGCTGGCTTACAACGCGCTGGCGGTCAACTGCTATCCCGCACCCAAAAAGGGAGCGGACGTATATGAGTACGATATCGATGACATTGCCGTATATGCCGATTATTCCAAAATGGCGGAAACAGGCAATCATTCCGACGTCACCGTACACATCGAACACAAGAATCCCGATTACATAGATACATCAAAGCTTGATTTCTCATGGCTTCCGATTCCCTCTTCGTCGGATGACAGCGCAAAGAAAGTCCAGACGTCTGCAAGCGATATTTCGCCTTCCGATAAGTAAAATAATCGGTCTTTCTGTGATAATCGCTATTTGCAATGATTTGAAAAAGTAAAAAAGCAGGTGAACACAAAAAGTTCACCTGCTTTTTTGTGTTGTTCTATTCATCAAAGGCCAAATAAAACAATATCCTGCATGCACATCTTTTCAAAATGGCGCACATGCAGGATGATAAGCGGTTGATAAATATGTGAAGGAATTACTTCTTTTCGCCAAGCAGCTTGACCAGCACAGCCTTCTGCGCGTGCAGACGGTTCTCGGCCTCCTCGAATATCTCATTTGCGTGAGCTTCGAGCATTGCGGCTGTGATTTCCTCGCCTCTGTGAGCCGGCAGACAGTGCAGCACCATCGCGTCACTCTTGGCGTACTTCATGACCTCGTCGTTGATCTGGAAGCCGGCAAATACTGCTCTGCGCTGTGCTGCCTCTTCCTCCTGCCCCATTGATGCCCATACGTCGGTGATAACCACATCCGCAGCGCGTGCAGCGCCTCTGGGGTCGCGGTACATCTCGAATCCACCCACCTGAGCGGCAAATTCAATGACCGATCTGTCGGGTTCATAGCCTTCGGGACACGCCACGGCAACCTTCATGCCACACTTGAGCGCGCCGACAATGAGCGAATTCATCATATTGTTGCCATCGCCGATAAAGCAGAGCTTCAGACCGTCGAGTCTGCCCTTGACCTCGCGAATGGTCATCAGGTCGGCAAGCACCTGACAGGGGTGCGAGAAATCGGTAAGTCCGTTGATAACCGGAACAGAGCCATACTTGGCCAGATCCTCCACCTCGCGCTGTTCAAAGGTGCGGATCATAATACCGTCCAGATAGCGCGAAAGCACACGGGCGGTATCCTCCACCGGTTCGCCTCTGCCTATCTGCAAATCGTGTGACGAAAGGAAGAGCGCCTGACCGCCAAGCTGGTACATGCCCACTTCAAACGAAACGCGTGTACGGGTGGAAGATTTCTGGAATATCATGCCGAGCGTCTTGCCTTCCAGCAGACGATGGGTGATGCCGTGCTTCTGCTCATATTTGAGCTGATCGGCGAGATTGAGTATATCGTTGATCTGAGCGGGAGTCAGATCAAGCATTTTTAAAAGATGATTCATTCAAATAACCTCCATACATTCATTTTTGATTCGTAAATGATATTATAGCATACATTAAGAAAAAAATATTGAATATTATATGAAAAATAAGTTTTTATTTTCCCGAATGACGGGATTTTTTTGATTATTTTCAAATATTTTCAAAAATAAGCCCATGCTGATTAAAAAAATTACAGAGCGGAAAACACCTTACCCAGACTTTCCTTAATCACCAGATCCGCTTTTCCGTCGTAGGGAGTGGCGTCGCGGTTGATCAGCACCAGATTTTCTCCGCGGAAGTAATTGATCAGTCCGCTTGCGGGATAGACCGTGAGCGAAGTACCCGCGACAATCAGCATATCCGCCTGCGAAATGGCGGCTACCGAAAGCTCCAGCACTCTATTGTCCAGCGATTCCTCATACAGCACAACATCGGGCTTGATAATTCCTCCGCACTTGCATTTGGGAATTTCCCTGCCGCCAAACACCGTCTCTGCGCTGTAAAACTTGCCGCACTTCATGCAGTAATTTCTCAGCACGCTGCCGTGAAGTTCCAGCACGTTCTTTGAACCTGCCTTCTGGTGCAGACCGTCTATATTCTGAGTGACCACTGCTGTAAGCTTTCCCTCACGCTCCCATTCAGCGAGTTTGTAATGGGTGACATTCGGCTCAATTGTGAGTGAATTGAGCTTGTCACGGTAAAAGCGGTAAAATTCCTCTGTCTTGCGGTCAAAAAAGGTACGGCTGAGAATCTCCTCGGGAGGATAGTCGTACTTCTGGTTGTAAAGCCCGTCCTTGCTGCGGAAATCCGGTATTCCACTCTCAGTGGAAACCCCCGCACCGCCAAAGAAAACGATATTCGGGCTTTCCTCCACCAGTTCTTTGAATTTAAGAATCTTCGGGTCAAAGTTCATCATCATTGCGTTGTCTGCCATATTATGTTACACCGTCCTTTTAAATGAATGTGAAGTGTGAATTTTTACAGTACAGAGATAGTTTGTCCTCTGTTAAAATCATTAAAATCCTGTGCCGATGCTCAGCAACTCGTACTTTCCCTCGGAAATATATTTCAGTTCTTTCCTGACGCTTTCCTCCGGCATGAGTTTGTTTCCGCAGGCGGAGAGCGAAAAGGTCATGATTATCACCAACGGTATGATGATCATTCTGAAAAAAGATGTTTTTTTCATTCTGCCTGTCCTTCTTTCTTCCTTGAAAAATCAGGCTTTCGTTTCAAACAACAGATAATACAATATCGCCTGCTGCACTTCCAGCAAGCATGATTTAAAATCATAGCCGACAAATCCGTTCCAGTCGTTCTCCACCACCTCGGCGGA
>ONYN01000011.1 GCA_900322085.1 uncultured Eubacteriales bacterium
CCACATGCGGCCGCGGTACTCCGCAATAGGACGCGCCGCGTTTAATTACGCAGCGAGAGCAACTGTATTGTTGTCAGTTAATTTTAAAGTTTTCAGTGATTAAAGTGAGTCTGAGATCACTACCCGCTTACAATGACTTGCAATCCCTGTCGAAACCATTGCGCCCCCTTATATCATACTCACAATACTTTCTGTGAGTATTTTATTATAACACATAATTTCAATTAAATCAAGTGCTTTTTCAATTTTTATTATTTGTAATTTTTTCTTTTTTACTTCAAAAGCCGCGCACACGCACAAGCGGGAACCCATAACGAAAAAAGATGTTACGAATTCCCGCTAAACGCATGGTTAAATGATAGATTTAATTCCTATGTATAAGCTTATACCTTTTTCGCGCTCTTTTGGCCGGATGTCTCTTCAACGCTTATTTCCGGATTGTATTTCGCTTCAAACGCATCCATATATTCCATTATTTTGCTATTGTAATTCGTAAGATTGGTTACTAACGCAGTCATCGCATTAAGCTGTTTTGTAACATCCATCATTACTGTTTCATTTACATCATTATTGTTTTGATTGACAAATACCGCGTACCTATAATAAAGCTGATTCAATACATTAATCTGATCTTCCGCTTTTGACTTAACCACGTATATATCATCAGCAAATTTAGTTAAATTAATCACATCCTCGTTAATGATCAAAGACCTGTAAAAATTGTCGACCAATTGCAGATAGACCTTGTATTCATTGATAAATGAATAGATTCTATCTGACACTTCCTTCGGATCACCACTGTGATTCTCATTTATCTTATTTATATACTCGACTAAATCAACAAAGATCTGAGTAGGTTTCTTGGCTTCTACAATATTCTTAGAGAGTTCCCGAAGGACACTGCTTTTGCGGGCCGCTTCGTCTTTTGCTTGTTTGTCCTCTTTCGCGGCTCTTTTTTCAATTTTATACTGTTTATTGGCAATATATAAACCTATTAAACCGATAAATAACTGCATAAACCAGTTTATGTAGTCATTGTGAACTATCCAATCAATGCAAGAACGTAAAATATCCATAAGTTTTTCTCCTAACTAATCAATTAATTTGCTAAATGCTTTCCCCAAATTAGAAATGGATCCGACAAATAAGTTCGCAGCGTTTAAATACTTTTGGCGTTCAGATAGCACCGGCATGGCAATTTCCAGCTTTTTTTGAAAGGTGTCAATTTTCGGCGACTTAATCAATGTTATGAACATATTGCAGGCATTGACGTAGCTGTAAAGAAGATTTTTCAAGTCATACTCACTTATATTCTCAAGCTCATCCTGAATGACATCCAGAAGATCAACGTCTGTTTTTCCGGTTGCTTCTTCAACGAATTCCTGCAATAACATCTTGATTTCGTACTGCGCAGGAGGGAAAATTCCAAGAGCGTTAATATATTGCTGCGTACATAGCAGCGAAAAATCATTATTATAATTCTCCTCAGCGTTTTGCAGAATCTTACAATTTTGATTGTATTGCTCGGTAAACCGTCCCATGGCATTCGCAAGCAGTTTA
Source organism: uncultured Eubacteriales bacterium (assembly GCA_900322085.1). Lineage (GTDB taxonomy): Bacteria > Bacillota > Clostridia > Oscillospirales > Acutalibacteraceae > RUG762. Next base: position 1,561 of record ONYN01000011.1, read on the forward strand.
ATCTTGTTTTGTAAACTCATGATGATTTCTCCTTTTCCATAAATGAACTGTACGGCTCATAACACGCAATATCAATATGACACCAAAAAGCCGAAAGCAATACAATTGCCGTCGACATTCTGAAATGGAAACACAACACGATTCATTTATACCCTCAACGTTTATTATATCATTTTTTGCTCAAAAGTCAATAACTATTAAGACATATATTTAAAATATCTATCAGTACGAATGAAAATCACCAAAAATCCGGCGCGGTGCATCGAAAGCCAATGGTTTCCTTCATGCGGCGCCGGATTGATGATTTTTTTGGAAGGGGAAAATTAATCTCTGTCGAGCAGCTCCTGATAGAAATCCGCGTAATCGGTCTTTTTGTCGCGGATAAATTCGATCGCGGAGGAGGGATGTCTGTTGAGTCTGCCGGTCAGAAGGTACGGTACGTCATATCCCCACACAACGCCCGAAGCCTTCAGCGGCAGGATATATTTCTCGATAAATGTCAGAATGGGCGATATATTGAACTTCGGATTTTTGAAGAAGCCGAGCAGCAATTCCATTGCGCAATTGCCGGCGCCGCGTCCCATGCAGCTTACGGTCGCGTCGAGATAGCTCACTCCCAGCGACATGGCCTCAATGGTGTTGGCAAAGGCAAGCTGCTGGTTGTTGTGGGCATGCATGCCGATATACTTACCGGCAGCTTCGGCATATGACAGATATTTTTCCGCAAGCCTTGCCACCTGTTCGGGATAAAGCGAACCGTAGCTGTCCACCAGGTAAATGCCGTCGGCATGGCTCTGGCAGATCAGTTCAAGCGCCCCGTCAATATCCACATCGCTCGCGTTGGAAACAGCCATTATGTTGACGGTGGTTTCATATCCAAGCTCATGGCAATACTCCACAATCTCCAGCGCGGCCGGAATGGTGTTAATGTAGGTAGCGACGCGCACCATGTCAATGACGCTCTCGGAACGCGGCTTAATATCGCGGCGGAAGTCGGTTCTGCCAACGTCAGCCATCACGGAAATCTTAAGGTCAGTGTTGTTTTCTCCCACAATCGCGCGGATGTCCTCATCATCGCAGAATTTCCACTTGCCAAACTTGTCGGGGGAAAAGATGTCCTTTGACGCTTTATAGCCGAATTCCATATAGTCCACTCCGGCCTTGACGTTGGCAAGATAGAGTGCGCGGACGAATTCGTCGTCAAAGTAAAAATTATTGACCAGACCGCCGTCACGGATGGTCGCGTCAAGCACCTTGACGTCAGGTCTGTACGAGACAATGTTTCCTCTTCTGTTCATACTGTTTCATGTTCCTCTCTTCATTCGATTAAATCAACAGCCTTTTAATGCAGTGAAAAATATTATAACACAAGCGTCCGGCAATTTCAACATGAATCACATTTTTTCTTATTTTGGATTTACGCAAAAACAACTGCGGAAGTTCCTGGGTGGGTCAGGCTTCCGCAGTTGTTTGTTTTGGCATGCAATGAACGGGTCATTAAGCGGTCTTTTCTTTTTTCTTAAAAAACTTTCCGCCGAACAGATTGCCTATGAAATTGCCGACTATCATGGTAATGGCCGAGCTGACAGCCGTAAGCACCAACGCTCCCCAGATTTTCATGCCGCCGCTGTAATCCGCGAGATAATAACCAGCCATGGCGATCGCGCTGAGCTGTGAAAGATAGACCGGAAGGGTGATCTTGCCGAGGAAGTAGCTGAAATTGTTGTCAAGAAGCTTCCCCGAATAGGTCAGTCCGCTGAAGGAAAGCGTAATTCCCACAAAGATGACTGCCAGAGCGGCGTATTCCCATTTGTAAGGCAGCGTCAGCACGGTGATCAGAACGGCAGCGGCATACATGATCCATTCCACAGCAGTGAGCGCCGCACGGGCGGGCTTCCCGATTTTTTGGACAAAAGGCGCAAGACCGTATTTGCTGAGGCTGTAGACAAATGTGCCTAGCGTTATCTCCGCGACCGCTCTGACAACGCCCTTGTAAATATACCAATCGGCGGTAATATTCATCTGACGGGTAACGCCGGAGAGCGACGGATATTCGCTGCGCATCCAGATAAAGAGCGCCACCGAAACCACCGGAGCGATATACCGTGTAAATACCTTGAAATTCAGGCGGCAGAGCGGATAGATAATCAAGATCGCAATCAGCATGGCCGACAGGTACCATTCAATATGATTGAGCGGCTCGCCCATGATGCCTGTCATCTGTATCAGAAAAAGGCTGGGAACGGCCGAATCAAATCTGTCCCACGCAGACCATCCGGGGGTATCAAGATGGACCAGCACGGTCACACCGAACAGCACGGCAAACGCAACGACATGCTGTGGGAATGTAGATGTATATTTCTTAGAGAAATATTGCAGCGTATCGACGATGATATTTGTCTTTTTTTCGGCGCGCTGAAGCTGCTTGTCCACACTCTGCGCCAGAAACAGGCCGGTGAGAATGAAGAAAAACTCAACGCCCATTGCTCCGTGGGGGAAGAACGCAAATTGAATTCCGTTCTTAAAAGAAAAACCTCCCAGCAGCATCTTGCCCATGTGGAAAAGCAAAATCGTCAGACAAAAGACAAACCGCATGAATTCAAGCGTGCCGTTGCGCTTTTTGGATGATGAAGCCATAATTGATTCTCCTTGTACAAAAATTCACATCACAATCTCCTGTGACTCTTGCATTATAGCACAAACGATTCATCATTGCAATATTTATGATTGATTCTTTGTATTTTTTTGGCTGCTTTTTGAGCTTTTTTGTAAATATTGCCATACAAAAAACATCTGAGGACTTTTTTGAAAAAAATAGCTTGACAAATGAAAAACAATGGATTATGATATAACTGTACTAACAAGCATAGTACAGTTA
>ONYN01000172.1 GCA_900322085.1 uncultured Eubacteriales bacterium
AGATATTTTTCGATGTCTTTTATTTTATTTTTCATATCTCTATTTTATCATATTTCTTTTTATTTGTAAAGTAAACGCAGGTGGGGCGCTGCCCCTGTTTTTCGCTTTTCAAGCGAAAAAACTACCCCGCAAGGGCGCTGCCCTTGACCTGCCAGGAGGTCCAGACCCCCTGCTTTCGCTAGCGAAAGCTAAGACTCCCCGCGCTCGCATACGCTCGCTTTATTGGCGCTGCGCGCTTTCTTTTTTCAAAATTGATTTCCGTATTTTTTGACAGCTATGGGTTGCATTTTGCTCCGGAATCGGATATAATGAATCACGGGGCGATCATGATGATTTACGTAATGTCTGACCTGCACGGCGAATACGACAAATACATCGCCATGCTTACAAAGATTGATTTCAGCGACGACGACGAGCTGTATATTCTCGGGGACGTGGTGGACAGGGGAAGCAAGCCGGTCGAAATCCTGCGCGACATGAAGACGCGGCACAATGTGTTCCCCCTCATGGGCAATCACGACAAAATGGCAATTGACGTGCTGGAATGGCTTCTGACCGAAGTCACGGATGAAACCTTGCAGCAGAATCTCAGCCGGGAGGCGCTGTATCAGTTGGCAATCTGGCGCATGAACGGCGCCCAGACTACGATTGACGGCTTTGCTCGGATCCCTAGGGAGGAACGCGGCGAGCTGCTGGAATACATGAAGAAATTCGCGCCCTTTGAAGTGGTCCGGGCAGGCGGCAGGAAATTCATTCTGGTGCATGCCGGACTGGGGAATTTTGACAGCAGCAAGCCACTGGACGAATATTCGCTGCACGACCTTGCGTCTATTCGTTTTGATTACGACAGGGAGTACTTCGGCGGCGATGTGTATATTGTCACAGGTCACACGCCGACCATTACCATTACAGGCAAACCTGAGATCTACCACAGTTGCCACAATATCTGCATTGACTGCGGTGCGGTGTTTGCCTACGGCCGACTTGCCTGCCTTCGCCTTGACGACATGAAGGAATTTTACGTGGACTAATTTTTTAATTTTTTTAATTTTTTTAAAATTAAAAAGCTTCAGCCGATGTCCGGAAGGGAATTATTTTCATTCCGTGCGGCTGGAGCTTTTGTCATTTTTCATTTGTTTTTTGAACCGAACCAAATTCTGATGCTGAACAGATTGTTGCAGCGCGGGCAGCGGACATTGTGCTTGCCCTTCTGACGGGGGACGCGGAGAGTGGCCTTGCACTTGGGGCATTTGACCAGCTTTTTGTCTTTTGGAACGCTTTGCACCGCGCCGAAGCCCGAGCCGCCGAAGGGATTGCCGGCGTTTGTGAAATGGCCGATATTGCCGCTGCTAACCCTGCCCCATAGGCGCATGAACGCGTCGTTTTCACGTCTGCGAGCCTCAAAATTGCGGCTGAACACGCGGTAAAAAGCGAATATCAGCACCGCCCACGACAGCAGATTCAATATTCTGCCCACAACGGTGATGCGGATAAAAGCGATATGCAGCACCAGCAGTATCAGATAAAGCACCATCAGCGCGTAATAAAGCGGATCAGCGCCGTATCGGTTCTGCATGAACATTTTTAATCTGAATAAGAATTTTCCCATTTTTCCGTTAACTCCTTTTTGGTTATTGCGATTTCAGGTGATTGTAAATGTGTTTATCCGCAGCAATTTGACAGGCAATAGCACAGCATCATTCCCGCAAACATGGTCGAGCAGTACTGCCCCATGCCGCCTATGTCTATGCCTCCCGCACTCTGCCAGCCGCCGTATTCGTCGCCGGCCGAGGCTATTTCGAAATATGTCTCGCGGTACTCCGTGTTGGAAGGGTCAAGCATGACCGCCTGACGCGCGTGTCTTATGGCCGTGATGGTGTTGCCGATATGGTAATTTGATACGGCGCTCAGATGAAACCACTCCGCGTCGCGCACATTGAACATGGCAAGCAGACTTAACGCTTCATCGTACAGCCCGCGGTTTATATAAGACTTTACGTCGCTGAGTCTCGCGCGATCCTCGTCGGTGTATGAGTATTGGGAGTAATGCGAATATCCCGTATATGGACTGCCGCCGTAAGACCCGCTTGGCTGACCGTATCCTGACGAAGCCTTGCCGCTTTTGATTTCTTCATACGCGGCATTGATTTCACTCATTTTTTTCTCGGCGGATTGGTCTCCGGGATTGAGGTCGGGGTGATATTTCTTGGCAAGCTTGCGGTATGCCTTGGTTACTTCTTCCTTTGAAGCGCCGGGAGAGAGTCCCAGCACCTCATACGGGCTTCTGGCCATCTTTTCTGTCCTTCTCCTTTTTTGACTGTTTGTGTTTTTGGGCGGCGTATTTCTGCCACACGCCGGCGGTAAGAATATTGTCCGCAATTTCGCGGTCGGTTGTCAGCGGGAGCCTTTGATAGCAGCGCATGAAGTCGCCTCCCATGATCTGCAATATCTCGTAAATGCCGTCGGAATCGTATCCTACGAGGCAATTGTACCTTTCGTGCTTCAGATCGCTCTGAAGGTCGGTGGCGGCGTCCATCACATAGATGAACCGTCCGAGCGTCCGCCCGAACGCCCGAAGTTCCTGCTCATATTCAATGCCGTCCTCCATCACAAAAAGCTCCCCCATCAGCCTCCCGAAGCAATTGGCAGGCAGATCGGGATTACATTCGCCGTCCTGTTCCAGGTCGCTCAGATTTTCCAGACAGGCGGCAATCGCCTGTGCCTGGCGAGGATATTTCTGTTCCAGCTCCCTGCACTTGGGCGCGAAAGCGGAGGCGGCGGCAAAGGCGGCGGGATTGTTGTCGTCGTGCCAGTCGTCGAGCAGCTTGTAATAGCCGAGAATTACGTTCATATCCGCGGCGTAATCGCTGGCGGAGGTGCGTATTTCCAGGTGCTTTTTAAGCGGATGAGCTGCACAGGAACATTCCCCGGAGGACTCCTCCAGCTTATGTACCGATGACAGCAGCATGGCGAGAAATGCCATGTCGTAATTGAGCAGCAGTCTGTACGACTGTCCGCAGACTTCGCCGAGTGAACGGCACAGTCCGCAGTACCAGCCGCGGTAGCGCAATTGATTCTGCTGGCTGAGAAGTTCGGTGGAAGCCGTAACAAATCCGAACATGGAGCTTTCATTCCCTTCAATGCAATCAATTATAATGGTCAAATATAAATTTACTTTAAATTATGGGCCATGGGCAAGAAATATCACTTTTTCAACACACGCACGAAGTATTCCACCGTCAGATCGAGCGATTCGGTGGCTTCAAGTTTCGCTCGGTTTTCGGGCCGGACGCGCAGTGTGTGGGGCGTCATCATCAGCAGGCTGCGGAGCTGGGCGTTGTCAAGCGTCATGCGGAAGCTTTTCAATTGGCAGCCTGTTTCTTTGAGAAATCCCTGCGGAGCCTTGGGGCGCTTGTGCTGCTCGAATACATCATCGTAGATTACCCGCTTTAATTCTATCAGGTGATTCGTGCCGGCGGTCACTTCTACCACCACTGCGCCGGGGCGCAGTATGCGGGCGAATTCCTCCTCGCACACCAGCGAGAACATCGCTGTGATCGCGTCCATCGAGCAATCCGCGGCGGGCAGGTGCGAGGCGGTCGCGGTGATCCAGCTGATTTCCCTTGTGCGGGAGGCAGCCATTCTGACGGCGGCTTTGGAGATATCCGCGCCGATGATCCTTGCGTTGGGGAAGCGGCGCAGAAATTCGGCGGTATAATATCCTTCGCCGCAGCCGACGTCCATGAGGGAGGATATTTCGCCGTTTGCTTCCAGAGCGGCCATCACGTCGCGGCAGATGGGGGAATAATGTCCCTCATTGAGAAATGCCCGGCGTGCGGCGAGCATTTCGGGAGTATCGCCCGGCGTCAGCGAATGTTTTTGCTGCACGGGGAGCAGATTGACATATCCCTGCCGCGCGATATCGTATGTATGATGGCTCCGGCAGACCAGCGAGCCTCCGCTCTGCGCAAGCTCCTGTCCGCAGATGGGACAGATAAGGCCGCAGCAGTTGAATCTTTTTTTATCATTCATATTACCAGTCATTTTTACCAATTCCCGCGTTTTTCGTTTATCTATCTTATCATTATACCACATCAATATGAAAAATACAAGTCGGTTGTTTGTGTGGCCCACAGAAATCAATTTTTTAATTCCTGCTTTTTTGTTTGGAAAGAATGAACCCTCTTACGCAGCAAAAAGCCGCCGTTTCCCATACATCTTGCCATGACGGAAACGGCGGCAGTATTTTTATCTGATATACTGACGCATTGAAATTCAGGAAAAATATTGATATTTGAGTAAAGAAGCACTAAGCGCCTGCTGACGAATCTCTCCACGCACGGCTTGCCGCCATAAGTCGAGTAATCGCGCCTCATCACTTGTCAGTGCGCACATCGCTGTAGATACCGTGTACCGCGCCGACAACGATCAGAATGGCCACACCCACCGCGACCAATGTGGGCATAATGACCATGCCGAAATGAAACACATAGGTGAAAGGCGATACGACGAACAGTGCCACCGCCAAGCTGATGAGCATTTGACGCACGCTCAGAAATTTCCGGTACGCCGCCATCCGTTCCTCGCTCACGCCGGGACGGAACGCTTGCGGCTGGGTAATATCATAAAATTTTGCCTCGCCTGTCCCTGCCCACACAAACAGGAATACACCGGCGGCAATCAGAAGTCCAAAAACAAAATTTTCCGGTTCTTTTACTTCCATTCCTGTCAAATAATCGGAATAAAGAGGATATCCGAACACCGACATTATGCACAATACCACGCCGCACGCCACTGCAACGGCCTGTCCGATCTTGAATTTGTCGTACTGCTTCTTTCGCTCCGGCGTGATGCCGACTTGAGAACTCTCCGCCGTGGGAGCGACAGTCGTATCAAGCGCCAGCGCTGCGCGGATTTCATCGAGCGAGCCGAATTCGCCTACCACCCTGCCGAACGCTTCGTTCCCGTTCGCGCCTTCCTGTACATAGCCGTTGTACTTGTCGAGCATAGAGCAGTACATGTCGTTCTTCAGCCGCAGCGCTTCGTCGGTGGGGGGAATGGAGGCGAATATATTGTCCAGATAGGTCTGTATTTTAGTGTATGCCTGCTCCGAACCCCCTGTCGGTTCCCCCATCTCTGCTGCTGTCAGCATTTCTGTTTTTGTTTTTTCCGTATTTTCCATTTTACTCCAACCTTTCCAAATGATGAAATGTGTTTCTAAGAGTCTGCCGACGTATCTCGGCGCGTACTGATTGCGCCGTCAGATTTTTCGCCAGATGCAGTGAATTTGCCGTAGTCATACTGTCGTATTGCCGGTCAATGCTTGCATTGACCTGGGCAAACTTCACGAAATATGGCGGAAAAGATGCAAGCAGGGCGTGAAGAGATGCGTCGGCAGGCTCTAAAGAAATGTAGGGAGAAAAACAAAAAAGGCAAAACCTATCCGCCACGCAAAAAGCAGATAAGTCTCGCCGTTTCATACAAAGCCGGAAACAAATGTTTCAGTATGTCGAACTTTGTCACGCGGTAACCGCAAAATCACCGCGTCGACTACTCCCTTATTGAGGACAAGTTTATCATAAAACACTGTTTTAGTCAAGGCTAACTTTTCTGACTGCATGGAAATCAATTTTAAAAAAGCAAAGCGCAGCGCATAATTAGCGAGCGAATGCGAGCGTGGGAGTCCAGGGCGGAGCCTATCGCTGCAATACACTACGATTATGATATACC
>ONYN01000086.1 GCA_900322085.1 uncultured Eubacteriales bacterium
AGACGGAGGAACATTTTCTGCAAATTCGGCAGTATCTCGCCGATCACCCTCAATTACAGCAGATGTCACCAGTCTTGCCAGCATTCCCAGATAAAAGAATAATTCGTCCTTCGTTTTTGCGACGGATTTTATTTGCTCTATTTTGCCTTCGATCTCTTTACATGACAATTCAAATAGCTTCCGGATTTCGCTCTCGGTGCAGCATTCCGAGAAAAAAGCAAGCGACGCCTTCCGATCAAAATCAGGCTGTTTCTTCATCCGAAGCGCAAACCCGTTTTCTCCTTCTTCAGAGAGAGCATCAAACACGCCGTGGTGACTTCCTATCGCAAAGGCTATTATTTCCGCAGTGATATTTCGGATTACCTTTTCTGCATCTGAAGGTACGTCCGTATGAAAATGCGATAGAATGTAGTTAACTCCCGCAAAGGAATGAATCACGCTTTTCGCTGTTTTTTGCCCTGATGCTGACGCGCGGATATAAGCGGTAAACTCCTCCGTGAATTTTCCACAGTCATGAAGAAGTCCGGCAAGTAATCCGGTGTTTTCCAAAGACACAGAGCGAAGCGATTCTGCCGCATAACGGGATGCATTTCTGCAGTGTTCGGTACAGGTCTGTACTCTGCCTTCGTAAATATGAGCGGGGAACATCATATGTAAAACCTTCTTAAAAGGAAATATGCTGCAAGTTTTTATAGTATTATAGCATATTATTTCCACATTGAAAAGAGGTTTTAAGGAAAATTTCGCATTGAGCCGGGAACAGTACCAATATTGGGACAATGGTTGTACCTGAAAAAGAAAAAGCCTCAGCGACGAGTCCATTAACGCTTTTGTGGAGCGCCATTCTGTTCGCGTTGGCTATTTCAAAAAAATCAAAAAAGTGAAATTTAACGTGCGGCGGTTAAAGGAGCCATAAGCACTGAATTTTGAAAATTGTTAGATATAATCTATCATAATTCGGCGCTGATTTTAACAATTAAAATGTAAATTTTCAGACAAGTATGCAATTGCCAAATAAAACTGAGAAGAATGATTCAAGTCATCAGAATAATAATTCTCACACGCAAAACGATATTGACTAATCCGTGATAAGTGTGTTATAATAATGAAAAGTGGAAACAATACTTGCCGTACTTTTCAGTGAGGTGTAACAGTGGAAATCAAAAGAGACAGATATTTACAGCAAATCATAGATTATTTGTGGGATGGTCAGGTTAAGGTCATCACAGGCATTCGGCGCTGTGGTAAGTCCTATCTTTTAAACGTGCTTTTCAAGAACTATCTGCGGGAACAGGGCGTTCCTGACGAGCAGATTATCTCAATTCAACTTGATCTGACTAAGGATATCCGGTATCGCAATCCACTGGAATTGGCGCAATTTGTACGAGGCAAAGCGGAAGGTACCTCTGCACAGTTTTATCTTTTTGTGGATGAAATACAAATGTCCGACAGCGTAACAAATCCTTACAATCCTGACGGTAGAACTATTACCTTCTACGATGCTCTGAATGATCTGCGTTCACTGCCGAACCTCGATGTGTATGTCACAGGCAGCAATTCAAAGATGCTGTCAAAAGATATTCTGACCGAATTCCGAGGACGCAGCGATGAAATACGTGTTCACCCTCTCAGCTTTGCGGAGTTTTATTCCGCTGTTGGCGGAGACAAGGAGGACGCTTTTGAAAGCTACGCATTCTACGGCGGAATGCCGCTTGTGCTTTCACGTCCCAATGACACGGCTAAAGCAAACTATCTTTCCTCACTTTTTTCCGAGGTCTATATCAAGGATATCGTTGAAAGAAAAAAGATAGAGCGCGAGGACATTCTCGGTCAACTGCTGGATTTGCTTTGTTCCTCTGTCGGTTCTCTCACCAATCCAAAGAAAATAGCCGACACTTTACGCTCCAAAACTGGCGAGGATTTCTCTCAGAACACAGTTTCCAATTACATTGACCATCTGAAAGATGCCTTTCTTTTCAGCGAAAGCAAGCGTTTTGACGTGAAAGGGCGAAAGTATTTTGAATATCCATACAAATACTACTGCGAGGACATCGGCCTGAGAAATGCCCGTATCGGATTCCGTCAGCAGGAAATGACTCACATCATGGAAAATATCATTTATAACGAACTGATTATCAGGGGATTCTCCGTTGACATAGGTGTGGTTTACTCCAATGAGAAGAATATGTCGGGCAGTTATTCAAGGGTTGCGCGTGAGATAGACTTCATCGCTTCAAGGGGCGGTAAAAAAGTTTATATTCAATCGGCATTTGCTTTGCCCGATGAAGATAAGGCTCAGCAGGAATTAAGACCTTTTTCTCTGACGGGAGATTCTTTTCCAAAGATCATTGTTCGTAAGGATATACGCAAACGCTGGTATAACGACAACGGCGTACTCAATATCGGATTAATTGATTTTTTGCTGGATTCTGAATTGATTTAGGGTTTGCATTTTATAAACAATGCTCAAAATTTCCGTCGCATTAAACAAAGAAAAGGAGTTTCTGCTGGCATCGAATAAACATCGCCTGACGCTTTTCCGAGCGATCGGATTTACGTCAGGTGATGTTTGCATTTACTCAACTTCCGGTGTTGCGCTGAACAGCATTACTTGATCGTAATGGTCGCGGCATTGGAAGTGATCTTGTTTCCGGCGGAATCGGTGACGATGCAGCGCACTTGCATTCCGTTCCATGTGGCGTTGGAAGTCGCTGTGGTGGATGCTGTCGTTCTTGCACCCCAGTTGCTCCATGAGGTCTGGCTGGATTTCTTATACTGCCATTGGTATTTCAGACCGCTGCCTGTTGCCACAACCTTAAAGGTAGCGTTGCTTCCCGCCGCAACGGTAATATTGCTCGGTTGAGTCGTGATGGAAAGCACGTTGATGGTCACAGTCGAGGAATTGAGCGTCTTGCCGCTGCCATCGGTGATCTTGCAGTAGAGCTGAATACCATCCCAAGTGTTGTTCGGCGAGACGGTTTCGGTAGCATGGGTTCTTCCGTTCCAGATATTGAAGGAAGTTTGCCCTTTCTTCTTGAAATACCACTGGTATTTTAAGCTGCTGCCCGTAGCCTGGACTGTGAGAGTAATAGATGTGCCAGCGACAATGCTTTGTTCCTGTGGCTGCTGGGTAATCGTAATACCTGTCGAATTGACCTTGACGGTGACGGTGTTCGACTGTACTTTATTTCCTGCACTGTCCTTAACAATGCAATAGAGCTGGATGCCGTCCCATGTGGCGTTAGGTGTACAAGTTTCAGAAGCGTGCGTGCGTCCGTTCCACTTGCTGAATGATTTCTGCCCCTGCTTCTTGAAATACCACTGGTATTTCAGTCCGCTGCCGTTTGTCTTGACCGACAGAGTGACTTTTTTACCGAAGTTGACAGTCTGGCT
>ONYN01000012.1 GCA_900322085.1 uncultured Eubacteriales bacterium
AATCTGCTTTATTGGTATTCGCCCAACCCCATTTTAAATCCAAGCGCGTTTTGCTCGGTCGGCGTTGCCTCCCTCGTGGTGGCTCTGTCCCCACTCCCACGCTCGCATTCGCTCGCTAGTTACGGTCTACCTCCTACCTACTACCTTCTACCTCCTACCTGATTATTCTATGCTGATAACGCCGTTTATACGCGAAAGTTTGGAGGTAATCTGTGCAAGATGCTCCTTGCTGCTGACAGAAATTGTCGCGGTGATCACGGCGTTGCCATCCTTTGTCTCGCGGGAATTGAGCATGCTTATGCTGATATGCATCATGGAAAGCTGCGTGGTCACGTCGGCCAGCAACCCCTTGCGGTTGAGGCAGAGCAGTCGCAGCGTGCTCTTGAATTCCCGGTAATTGTTGCCTTCGCTCCAATATGCCTTGATCCAGCGCTCGGGCGTCTCACAGTCCTCAATATTGGCCGGTACGTTGGTACAGCTTCTCTTGTGTATCGACACACCGAACCCGCGGGTGATAAATCCGATAATCTCATCGCCCGGCAGAGGATTGCAGCAGCGGGACATCTTAATCTGACAGTTGTCTATGCCCTCGACACGAACGCCCGGATCCCCCTTGACACTCCTGTGCTCCTGCGGTGTGAAATGGCCCTCAATGCCCTGCAATCCCATCGGCCTGAGTACAATCCTGGCATAATCCTCGCGCAGACGCGGCATGATCTTGGTCATAATCACGCCGCCGTAGCCTATGGCGGCGTAAAAATCGTCCACACTGTCCTTGTGTGATTTGCGCGCCTGCTCCTGCATGAATTCATCAAATTTGTCTTCGGGTATCACAAGTCCGGCGCGTTTCATCTCACGCTCAAATTCCGCCTTGCCCTCTTCGATATTCTCGGCGCGGCGCTCATTCTTGAACCACGAGCGGATCTTGGTCTTGGCTTGGCTGGTGTTTGCCATGTTGAGCCAGTCGCGGCTGGGGCCGTTGGTGATCTCCTTGGTGGTCTGAATCTCCACCACATTGCCGGTCTGAAGCTCGGTGTTGAGCGGCACTATCCTGCCGTCAATCTTGGCGCCGATCATGCGGTGGCCTACCTGGCTGTGAATGGCATACGCAAAGTCTATCACTGTGGCACCCGCCGGCAGCACCTTCAGATCACCTTTAGGAGTGAATACGTATATCTCGTCCGGCATGATGTCGTCCTTGATGACGGTAATCACATCGGCACTTTCGCTGTCCATCTGATCCTCTATCATCTTGCGAATCCACGAAACGGTATTTTCAAAAACGATCTTGCCCCCTTCCGCAGCCTCGCCGGTCTTGTACTTCCAGTGGGCGGCAACACCGTATTCCGCGGTGCGGTGCATGTCTCTGGTGCGTATCTGCACCTCAAAGGGAACCGCATTTTCATTGGGATTATCGCTCTTGCGGATGACCGTGGTGTGCAACGACATGTAGCCGTTGGACTTCGGCATTGTTATGTAATCCTTGAAACGGTTGGGCAGAGGCGTGTAGGTGGTATGCACCACACCCAGTGCCGAATAACACTCCTCAACCGTATCGACAATAACGCGAACCGCATATATATCGTAAATATCCTCAAAGTTCTTGCCCTGCATGATCATCTTGTGATAAATGCCGTTGACCGACTTTACACGTCCCGACATAATGACATTCGGAATATAGGGCAGCAGCTTTTGCCTGAGTTCCTCCTTGATGCTTTCAAGGAACGCCTCTCGGTTGGATTGCTGCGCCGACAGACTGTCGCATATCTGCTTGTAACCTATGGGATCCAGGTATCGGAGCGAAAGATCTTCCAATTCCTCCTTGACCTGACGTATGCCCATTCTGTGGGCAAGCGGAGCGTATATTTCCATGGTCTCACGGGCGATGTTGCGCTGCTTCTGGGGATACATCGCGCTCAGTGTGCGCATATTGTTCAGACGGTCAGCGAGTTTAATGATAAGCACGCGTATATCCTTATTGGTGGCAATGAGCATACGGCGCACGTTCTCAGCCTGATGCTCCTCCTCCGTGTTGAAACCGAGTTTGCTCAACTTGGTCAATCCGTCGATAATCTGTGCGGTAGTGCTGCCGAAATTCTTCTGTATATCCTCCAGCGTGACCGGCGTATCCTCTACCACATCGTGAAGCAGTGCCGCAACCACACTGTCAGTGTCCATTCCGAGCGACACGAGAATGTCGGCGACCGAAATCGGGTGAACGATGTAAGGCTCTCCCGATTTGCGCTTCTGTCCGGCATGCGCCTTGTTCGCAAAGAGATAAGCCTTCTCAATGGCAGCCATGTCGTAATCCTTGCCGCTGCGCAGAATGTTTGCGACCAACGCGTCGTATGTCTGATATTTTTCTATCACATTATCCGTAAAATCTCTTTCGTTGACATCGGCAGTCAAAATGCCGTCTTTGCCGTTTGCCATATGATCTTCCCTCCTCAAAACGGAACTGTGTCCGTTATAGCTTTTTCATTCTCCTCATTCATCAATTTACACGTTTTTATATCCTACCCGCATAGCCGTCGGGGTATTTTCGGGGGAGATTTTGCCGTCCTGCGCTCCGCGACGGACAGCTTCTATGCGAATGAAAGTGCCTTTGTCATCAACGCTGAGCAATCCTCCCTCGCTGAGTATGCGCAGTGAACAGAGCATCGCGCCAAAACCTACGCCAAGGCGCTTCATGCGGCAGCCAAGCACATCGGCTTCCCCTCTGTAGCCGCACGATACAAAGCGGTAGACCGTTCCGAGAATATCGCGGGTGGGTCGTAGCGCTTTGCTCTCATCGTCGGACAGCGATTCGCCCCGCATCATTTTTTCGTAAAGCCGTCTGCCGTCGTTTATCTCGTCAAAATGCGTATCGGAAAGCCGCATGTCCCTGACAATCAGCGTCAGGCTTTCTCTGCCGCGGTAGTTCGATACGTCAAGCGTCACCGCAATGTCCACAATGTCCCCTATCCTGAAGGGAAAATTCTCGTCAGCCGTGGAAAACTTCATGGCAGTGATGATCGTACCGCCTCGTTCCAGCGTAAGGCGCTGGTGCTTGCCTCCGCCCGCACCGAATATATCGGTAATTCTCAGTCCCATCACGGCGATAAGCGGAACCGGATTGTCCGCGCCGAAGGGTTCAAGAATCCTCGCGGCACCGCAAAGCTCAATTGTCAGAGCGGACGGCGGAAGCTGACAGTCAATATACAGTTCCGGCGAAGGCATGGAAGGGTACTTGCGCATGGCATAATCGTTGATCGCCCTGCGGAAGCTTTGAATATCAGAGGTTTTCAGGTTGATTCCGGCGGCAAGCGTATGTCCGCCAAAGCCGGTGAGATGCTCCGAACACGCCGAAATGGCGTCATAAAGCGAAAAACCCTCTATGCTTCTTCCCGATCCCTTCGCATTCTCTCCTTCATATGATATGATAAAGCAAGGCTTTCCGTACCTTTCGCAGATGCGGGAGGCAAATATTCCGATAACTCCGCCGTGCCATTTTTCACCCGCTATCACTATCACGCGGTCGTACAGCACCGATGGATCCTTTGACAGCATTTCGGAAACATCACGGTCAATCATCTGCTCGATTTCCTGCCGTTCCCTGTTCATCGCGTTAAGCTCTTCCGCCAGGGAAAAGGCCTCTTCTTCATCGTCGGTCGTAAGCAGCTCCACCACCGGGGAAGCATGCCCAAGTCTGCCTGCGGCGTTGAGTCTGGGAGCAATCACAAAGGCAATATTTGTGGACGTGACCTCCTTGCCCGAAAGACTTGCCGTTTCCATAAGGGTACTCAGACCTACCCGACCGGTATGATTGATCTGTTTAAGCCCCAGACGAACCAGTCTTCGGTTTTCTCCCGTCAGACTGACAACATCGGCCACGGTGCCGAGTGCCACCAGATCGCCGCCGTTTTCCAGAACGGCCATGCTGTCGCCCTCCAGGGCGCAGATCAGCTTGAAGGCGACACCCACTCCCGCGTATTCGGTAAAGGAACATTTGCTTCCCCTGCGATGCGGATTTACCACAGCGACGGCTTCGGGAAGCTGATCACCCTCCTGATGGTGGTCGGTGATGACCACATCCATGCCGAGCGATTTTGCGTGAGCCACTTCACTGACGGCGGAAATGCCGTTGTCCACCGTAATGATCAGCGAAATATTCCTACCGTGCAGTTCATCAATCGCACGGACGTTGAGTCCGTATCCCTCTCCATCACGCTTGGGAATGTAGTACATCACATTCGCGCCCACCGACTCCAGATAGGAATACAGCAGTGCGGTGGAGGTCACTCCGTCAACGTCATAATCTCCATATACCGCGATTGCCTCAAAGTCGTCGACAGCCCGGCGGATTCTTTCAACCGCCTTGTCCATGTCGATGATATCAAACGGATCGAGAAATTCCGCGGTATCGTCATCCAGACCAAGCATATCGCTTATCATTGCGTCGGAACGGCAGCCCCTGGACGTGAGCAGATGGGCTGCAAAGCCGTCGATTCCAAAGCGCTGCGCAACGCTTCTGGACAGCGATTTATCCGATCGGGCTATGCGCCAGCGGCGAAAAGACATTGGACTCACCTCCTTCAAGTGATCTCAGAACAGACAAAATAACATAAAATATTAGATAATAAGTATAATAACATATCGACGTTTTTTTTGCAAGGTATAAATTGCACTTGCAGGTAAAATTTTTTACATATTTTTTTTACACTTTTTTAACATAAAAAAAATGGACACAAAAGCAAAAAAACACTTGACTTTTCAATTAATTTGTTGTATAGTAATTAAGCACTTTGCGAGTGCAAAATTGAATATTTTTTCATACGGAGAAGTCGCGTAGCTGGTCGAGCGCGCACGATTGGAAATCGTGTAATCGTTAAAAGCGGTTCGAGGGTTCGAATCCCTCCT
>ONYN01000113.1 GCA_900322085.1 uncultured Eubacteriales bacterium
ATGTATTGCAATGCTGCTTGCAGGCGGACAGGGCAGCAGACTTTATGCCCTGACCAAAAGAATTGCAAAGCCCGCAGTACCGTTTGGCGGAAAATACAGAATCATAGATTTCCCGCTGTCCAACTGCGTCAATTCGGGCATAGATACCGTCGGCGTGCTGACGCAGTATCAGCCGCTCGTACTCAATGACTATCTGGGCAACGGTCAGCCGTGGGATCTCGACACCATGTACGGCGGAGTTCACGCTCTTCCGCCTTATCAGGGAACACACGGCGCCGACTGGTACAAGGGTACCGCAAACGCAATTTATCAGAATATTCCGTTTATCGAGAGATACAACCCCGATTATGTGGTAATTCTCTCGGGCGACCACATCTATAAGATGGATTACTCTGAGATGCTTGCTTTCCACAAGTCGCACAAGGCGGCCTGCACCATAGCGGCCTATCAGGTTCCTATGGAAGAGGCTTCCCGCTTCGGCATACTCAACTGCAATGAGGACGGCTCGATCTATGAGTTCGACGAGAAGCCGAAAGTACCCAAGAGCAACAATGCTTCGATGGGTATCTATATCTTCAGCTGGGACAAGCTGCGCAAATACCTTGAGATGGACGAGGCAAATCCCGACAGCAGCAACGACTTCGGCAAGGACGTGCTTCCCGCTATGCTGAACGCCGGCGAGAAGATGGTCGCCTGGAAATTTGAAGGATACTGGAAGGACGTCGGAACCATCGACTCCCTCTGGGAAGCCAACATGGATCTGCTCGATCCCAATGATCCGCTCGACATGTCTGATCCTTCGTGGAAGATATACACCCGCAACCCGGTCATGCCGCCTCACTATGTCGGCAAGAACGCTGACTGTCAGAATTCGCTTGTTACCGAAGGCTGTCAGATCAACGGCAAGCTGGAGTTTTCTATACTCTTTGAGGGCGTGCAGGTGGAAACCGGAGCAAAGGTAACCGAATCCATCATCATGCCCGGCGCCAAGATTATGGAAGGCGCTGTGGTACAGTTTGCCATTGTTGCCGAAGACGCTGTCATTGGTCCCGGCGCTGTGGTCGGTGAGCGTCCTGAAAAGATGGAAAACAGAGATGACTGCGGCATTGCCGTTATCGGCGGCGGCGTCAAGGTCGGCGCCAACGCAGTCGTAAAGGCTAAGGCAATGGTTGAAGAAGATATTCCGGAGGTGACAAAGTAATGAGAGGAAATAATGTTGTCGGAATCATTTTTTCCAATATGCACGACGATACCCTGCAGCAGGTCACCAATATCAGAACATTCGGATCGGTGCCATTCGGCGGCAGGTACCGCACCATCGACTTCCCGCTTTCCAATATGGTCAATTCGGGCGTTAATAAAGTAGGCGTTATCACCAAGAGCAACTATCAGTCGCTTATGGATCACCTGGGTTCGGGCAAGGCATGGGATCTTTCCAGAAAAAGAGAGGGTCTGTTCATTCTGCCTCCGTTCGGCAACGGCAATCAGATGTACAGCAACCGTATCGAGGCTCTCGACGGTATTTCCAGCTTCCTGAAAAACTGCAACGAGGAATATGTCATTCTCGCCGACTGCGACATGATTTGCAATCTCGATTTCAAAAAGGTGCTGGACGCGCATCTCGATACCAACGCGGATATTACCGTTGTCTACAAATACAGCGAAATGCCCTCCGATATGAGCGAACCGGTCGTGCTTGAGCTCAACGGACAGGACAAGGTGACGGATATTGTCGTCAGCGCACAGAAGGGTGAAAAGGCAAGCTGGAGCATGGGCATTTATGTGATGAGAAAGTCCTTCCTGCAGAAGACTATTGCCGAAGCCGTCAGCAGAAACCGCAGCAACTTTGTCCGCGATATCCTCCAGAGAGGCGTACTGGAAAACAAAATCTACGGCTATAAGTTTGAAGGCTATGTCGGCACACTGGATTCCATGCAGTCCTATTTCAAGGTCAACATGGATCTGATGAATATGGACGTGCTGAAGGATCTCTTCAATCCGATGCGTCCGATCTACACCAAGGAAAGAGACGAAATGCCCACAAGGTACGGTCTGGGTTCGGTTGTCACCAATTCCATCGTTGCCGACGGATGCGTAATCGAGGGCGAGGTTGAAAACTGTGTGCTTTTCCGCGGAGTGCATGTAGGCAAGGACTCCAAGCTCTCCAACTGTATCATTATGCAGGACACCGTGATCGGTGACAACACAGTGCTTACCTATCTGGTCAGCGATAAGGACGTCACATTCAGCGACGGCAAGGCTATGATTGGCACCGAATCCTACCCGATTTACGTTTCAAAGGGCAGTGTTGTCTGATTGACGCATCCATTTGTAAAAATCCGACCCGGC
Source organism: uncultured Eubacteriales bacterium (assembly GCA_900322085.1). Lineage (GTDB taxonomy): Bacteria > Bacillota > Clostridia > Oscillospirales > Acutalibacteraceae > RUG762. The sequence goes on from ONYN01000113.1 coordinate 2,350, forward strand.
CATTTGCATCACAGATCTCGATAAGGACGGTATATTTATTATGAAAGTTTTGTATGTAACAAGCGAGGCGATGCCTTTCGCTTATTCCGGTGGACTCGCCGAGGTAGCAGGAAGCCTCCCTTACGCATTGCGTCAGCGACTCGTGACCTGCCGTGTGGTAATGCCCCTCTATGACGGAATTCCTCAGGAACTCAAGGACAGCATGAAATTTATCGTCAGTCTTTCGGTGCCTGTCGCGTGGAGACGTCAGTATTGCGGCGTTTTTGAAGCGAGATACAGGGGCATCAACTACTACTTCATCGACAACCAGTATTACTTTAAGCGCAAGGGCTTTTACGGGCATTATGATGACGCTGAGAGATTTGCGTTCTTCTCACGCGCCGTCCTGGAAATGCTTTCTTACGTGGACTTCAAGCCCGACATCATTCATGCCAATGACTGGCAGACCGCCCTTGTGCCTGTTTACTACCATCTCTTCTATTCCAGAAACGAATGGTTCTACGGCACAAAGACAGTCTTTACCATTCACAATATCCAGTACCAGGGCAAATACGGCATGGAGCTTGTGGAAGAGGTGCTTGGTATTCCTGAGAGCGACAAGGGACTGGTGGAATTTGACGGCTGCATCAATCTGCTCAAGGGCGCCATTGAAACAGCCAATATTGTCACCACATCAAGCCAGACCTATGCCGAGGAATTGCGTGACCCGTGGTTCTCGTTCGGTCTGGACTCCATTATCCGTGACCGCTGGTCAAAGATCAGGGGCATACTCAACGGTCTGGACACCGTGGCGTACAACCCTGAAACCGATGTTATGACATACGCGCAGTACGGCGACGATTCGTTTATCAACGGCAAGGCCATCAACAAGCGTGAACTTCAGCGCAGGCTGTATCTGCCGGAGCGCAAGGATGTTCCGATGATCGGCATGGTCAGCAGCATGATCACGCCCAAAGGTATGGATATTCTGCGTGACGTGCTGGAAGAACTGCTGCAATACGCCGACGTTCAGTTTGTCATACTGGGTTCGGGCGACTGGGAATACGAGGAATATTTCAGACAAATGCAGGAGAAATACAGAGACAAATTTGTCGCCTGTTTCGGATTCATCCCCGAGCTTGCGCGCAAGATCTACGCTGCGAGCGACATGTTCCTTGTCCCGTCAAAGATAGCTCCCGGTTCAAGCGCACAGATGGTCGCGCTGCGCTACGGCAGCATTCCGATCGTCCGTGAGACCGGCAGCCTGCGTGACACGGTTTCCGACAGCGCCGACGGATACGGCAACGGCTTTGTATTCCAGGCTTACAACGGCAGGGAAATGCTCAACGCCATCTATCGCGCACTGGGAGGCTATTCCAACCGCGACGGCTGGTACATTCTGGTCAAGCGTGCCATGAACTGCGACAACAGCTGGGCTAAGAGAGCCAAGCAGTACCACAATCTGTACAAGGAATTGCAGGGCGAACAGTAATGAAATCACAGAGCCGTGCGGATCGTCAGTTGACCAAGCTGTCAATTCGCACGGCTCTTATATATGTAAATAAAAGAGCAGACCGCGGCGTAAAGCCTCGTACAAGGTCTGCTCTTATTTTTTATCGTGTGAAAAATCCATGGCATTTTCGGCACTGCGGATGAGATTCATCAGGGAAGATACATACAGATGGTAATCTCTGTTGATGCTGTCAAACGACATTTCCAGAGGTTCGGCGTCTGCTATCGGCTGCATTCCGTCAACCAATTTACCAGATGTGAGCGAGCGGATATTGGATTCGATAATGCTCAAAGATGCGTCCGAAAATCCCTTGAAGGTATTCTCGGAAACCGAAAAGAAGCTGGATGAATTCTGGGGATTGGCCGAATAGAGAATCCGGAACATTTTGTAGACTGAAATCATCTGGTACAGTGAGACCTGATTGGTAAGATCCTGACTGTTCACCTTTTGCAGCAGGTCAAAGATGATGTTGAGTGAATTGGCGATGAGTTTTTTGTTAAGTACAGGAAGTGTAGAGCCTTTTAAAAGATTGTCGTCGGCTTCGTCAGGCTCAGGTATGTCATTGACGGTGAGCTTCGCTCCGCTTCGGTCTGACGTTCTGCCCAGGAGATAATCGCAGGAAACGCCGTAATAATCAGCGATTTTGATCAGGAAGTCCAAACCACATTCCCTTGCGCCTCGCTCATAATGCGACAGAAGCGCCTGAGAAATATTTAAATCCTTTGCCGCGTCCTTCTGGGTAATGTTGCGCTCAGTTCTGAGCAGCGTAATAATTCGCGGAAAGCTGTCATTCACCGAAAAATCACCTCGGTCATTTAAATTGATCACGGAAATCAATTTTGAAAAAGCATAATTAGCGAGCGAATGCGAGCGTGGGAGTCCAGGGGGAACTTGTTCCTCCTGGCAGGTCTTTTCCCCAAAGCAGCGCCCTTGCGGGGTAGTTTTTCGCTTGAAAAGCGAAAAACAGGGGCAGAGCCCATCGCTGCCATACGCCACGATGATGATATA
>ONYN01000133.1 GCA_900322085.1 uncultured Eubacteriales bacterium
AAGGATGACGGGGAACGCGAGTTAATCGTTGACTATATGATTCGGGAGGGAAAACTCTCATTTTACGCGGCCGGATTCAGCGTGTATGCCATCGTAGCCGCACCCGACCCTTATGTCAAACCGGATCTGGATCCGGTGACGTCGCTTGACGATCTGACAGGCGGCAGAGCCGGAGCGGGGTTTTATCTCTATTATATTGACGCCAAGAATAACAACAAATACTTCACCGGTACGGTCAACACGAATGGTGTTCTGATAGAGGCGGCTGCTACCGACAATGCCGCTGTTTGGTTTCTTGAGCAGGAAGCCGGAAATTACAGGATGTACACATTGGTTGGCGGTCAAAAAGTATATATACACAACCTCAGTGATAATAAAATCGAACTCAGCCAGACGGCATATGACGGGATTACGATTACGGGCGCGCCCACGGAAAATACCTTTTATTTTAAAAAGGCGGATGAATCCAAATGGCTGCAGCACTCCGGCAGCGGTGAGGGCATCCGGTATTTGGGGGACAACAATAATACCATCAACAGCCAGCTTCGCCTGTTGTTTGCCGATAACGCCACGCCGCCTGACGATTGCTACGGCTTTGGCGGCAAGAGCTATGGCCTGATGCATTACACAAGCGGCACGGTCGGCAACGCTTTGATGGCAGGCGAGGACAACAACCATCTCGAAATGCTGAGCATGGTAGTGCGTGCCGATACCCAGCGCAATACGCTGTTTGTCGCGGAAGACAGTGACATTTCTCTGTGGACATTCCACCTGGTATCAGGCAGCATGTACAAGCTGTCAACCGTGGTCAACGGCGTGACTCGCTATCTGAAAGTCGGGGAAAGGCTCACCCTCACAGATGAAGCGTAGGCTTCTGAGATCAACGTAACGACAAAAAACGGCCAGATCAGGCTGTCGGTCAACGGCAGGGGGATTTCTTATACGGAAAGCGGCTTTACCACCGATGCGGAGGATGCGGCACAGGTCAGCCAATGGTTGTATCTGGTGGAGCTTTCCGGTCTGGAGCAGAAAGATTACATCACTTATTCTTCCGAGAAAACCAGCGTTTCCGATGTGCCTGACGGCGCAAGTGTGATTGTCTATACCCGCGTGTGGAACGACGATTTGAAATCCTACGAAATTTATGCGGTTGACCACGACGGAACGCTGTATCCCTGCTATGAACGCGGCGACAACGTCATGTGGGTGGGCAACCAGATCAACACCCTCCTGTGGAATCTGATCGAGTACCACTACGACGATGGCTCCCCCAATTACTACTATGAGCTGTACAATCCCTATTCGCGCAAATTCATGGCCCCTCAGATAAAAGACGGACAGATTCTCTCTGACAGCAAAATCGGCATCAACCTGCCCGGCAGGCGCGACCATCAATATTATACCGATATTCTGGCGTGGGACGACGCCTATTATGCCTTTGCGGGCGTCAAATCCGATATTGCCAACCACTATCCACAACTTAAGCACTCCCCCAGTCAGCTACGCTGACAGCCCCCTCAAAGAGGGAGCCATTTTCGCCTCCCTCTCTGAGGGCGGTGGCACGCCGCAGGCGTGACGGAGGGAGTTTATTTCCCTAAGTTGTGGACAGTGTATTGCCAACGGCAAAATCATTTCGGGCCACGGAGCAAGTACCTTTTATTTTGCCAAGCTTGACGCGCCGGTCAAAACGCTCACCAAGGTGGACACGATCGACAACAGCAAATACGGCATCACTATGAAGATGATAGATTACCCCGACCCTTCGCTACAAAATCAGGTGCTGGGCGACAGAGGAAATACGCGCAATCTGCTTTCTACCGATCTCAACAGTGACGGATATCCCAAGGCGGTCAAAAGCAATCAGTCACTCTCCAAGCTGTTTGGCAGCGCCAGTCCGGTCAATCACCTCTTTATTGAGAGTATCTACAACGCCAGCGGTTATTTTGAATTTGACAGCTGTCAGAGTTTTGCGACGCTGCTCAATGAATCGGGGAATGTCACCGATACCTTTACCGTTTACAAGGAACTCGGCACCACCGACCGTGAACCCAAGACCACGCTCAAACACGGTCAGTTCTTTCCCTATGACTCTATCATCGCAGGCGTGTATTCCACACAGAATCCCGAAAACATTTACAGCGCTTCGGCGATTCCCGGGGAGGCGGAAACGGGACTCCTGCCGGAAAGCGACCCCCGTAAGTATGAAAAACTGCATGGCGTGGGAAGAAATCCCAATTACTACAACGGCATGGAAATGGACGCCCGTTTTGTGCAGACGCCGAGCGGCAAGGATTCGTGGGGGCACGACATCATCTTTGAATTCAAAGGTGACGATGATTTCTGGCTTTATGTGGACGACGAGCTGATCATTGATCTCGGCGGCATTCATTCCGCGCTGGCGGGCAACGTCAATTTCGCGACCGGCGTGGTGAATGTGGAAGGCAAAACCACCAACCTCCGCGCGTTGTTTGCTTCCAATTACACAAAGCGAAATCCCGATGCGACAACGCAGGAGGTCAACGCCTTTCTCAAAAAATCTTTTAATGACAACGAGAATATTTTCAAGGATTATTCCGCCCATACCATGAAAATTTTCTATATGGAGCGAGGCGCGGGCGCGTCTAAGGAACTATGCAGAATTTAATCAGTCATTTTCTGCTTAAAAATACAGTATGCTTGCGTGTTTCAGAAAGTGAAATGTATCAA
>ONYN01000005.1 GCA_900322085.1 uncultured Eubacteriales bacterium
AGATGCTGATTTTTTATCTAAGACGTTTGTACGCTTTGTTTTATTATATCATTTTTAAAATGGATCAGAAGAGCTTGCCCTTCTTTTTCTTTGCGCTTTTCGGAGCTTCATTTCCCATGCTCTGTTCAAGCTGCAATATCAGATCACGCTGTTCGGGGGTGACGTTCTTGGGAACCGATACAGTGAAATGCACATATTGGTCGCCTTTGGAGCGTGAATTGAGCCGTTGGATTCCTCTGCCCTGCATACGGTTGATGTCGCCGGGCTGAGTGCCTGCGGGAATCTTAACCTTCACGTTGCCGTCGAGGGTGGGAACGTCTATCTCATCGCCCAGAACGGCCTGACCGTATGTAATAGGCTGTTCCATGTGAACATCGTAGCCCTTGCGCTCGAAAATCGGATGGGGACGAATGCCCACTTCGACAAACAGATCACCGGAAGAACCGCCGTTGCTGCCCTGATCGCCCGCGCCGGACACGCGAATCTGTTGTTCCTCGTCAATGCCGGCGGGGAATTCCACTGTTTTGGAACTGGTAACGCGAACCTTGCCCAGACCGCTGCATTTGCCGCATCTGTGCTCAATGATCTTGCCAGTGCCGCGACATTTTTCGCAGGAATGTTGCGACTGAATCACTCCGAACGGTGTGCGCTGATTGACACGAACGTATCCCGTACCGCCGCAGTCGGGACAGGATTTCGGAGAGGTACCCGGAGCCGCACCTGTGCCGCCGCAGTCGCTGCAGGACTCGACGCGCTTGTAGCTGACTTCCTTGCGGCATCCTTTGGCAGCTTCCTCAAAGGATAGCATGATTGACTGCCTGATGTCCGCGCCGCGTCTGGGCGCGTTGGGATTGGAACGGGCGCCGCCGCCGAAGCCGCCTCCGAAGAAGCTGCTGAATATATCGCCAAGATCGCCGAAATCAACATTGTAGGCTCCGCCGGGACCTCCCGCGCCAAAGTTCGGATCAACGCCGGCGTGACCGAACTGGTCGTATCTGGCACGCTTCTCGCTGTCAGAAAGAACCTCATATGCCTCGCCGACCTCCTTGAATTTTTCCTCAGCGGACTTGTCGCCGGGATTTAAGTCGGGATGGTACTTTTTTGCCATCTGGCGGTACGCCTTTTTAATTTCATCTTCCGAGGCTCCCTTTTGAAGACCGAGAACCTCATAATAATCTCTTTTTGTGTCTGCCAAAGCAATTCGTCCTTTCGACGCTAACAGAGTGGTCAGTGTTTAGTGGATAGTGATTAGTGAGGAGCGCTACACACCGGAATATTTTTATTTTCAGCGCGTAGCGCTCCGTTATTTTTCTTAAGTTTTCAGTCTTAAGTTAGCGAGCCGAATGGCGAGCGCATCAGTTGTTGTCAACGTCGTTGTAGCCGCCGTTGCCGTCCTCAAAGTTTGCGTCATAAGCACCGCCCTGAGGTGCGCCGCCCTGTGCGCCGGTGTCCTTGTAGAGCTGTTCGCTGAGCTTGTAAAGCTCCTGCTGCAAAGCGTCGGTCTTTGCCTTGACGTCCTCTGCGGAGCCGGTGTCCTTAATGGAGCGAAGCTCGTCAACCTTGGAGCGGACTGCGTTCTTTGTGCCGGAATCCACCTTGTCGCCCAGTTCGTCAAGCAGCTTTTCTGTCTGATAAACCACCTGGTCTGCGTTGTTGCGGATATCGACTTCTTCTCTGCGCTTTGCGTCCTCTGCGGCGTACTTCTCGGCGTCCTTGACAGCTCTCTCGATGTCCGCCTTATCCATGGAGGTGGAAGAAGTGATGGTGATATGCTGCTCCTTGCCTGTGCCCTTGTCTCTTGCGGAAACATTTACGATGCCGTTTGCGTCGATATCGAATGTGACCTCAATCTGAGGAATCCCTCTGCGTGCGGGAGCAATGCCGTCCAGGTGGAATACACCCAGCAGCTTGTTGTCTCTGGAAAATTCGCGTTCGCCCTGCAGCACCTTGACTTCAACGGAAGTCTGGTTATCTGCAGCGGTGGTGAATACCTGTGACTTTTTGGTAGGAATGGTGGTGTTTCTCTCGATGATCTTGGTGCAGACCTCACCCATTGTCTCGATACCGAGTGACAGGGGAGTGACGTCGAGCAGCAGCAGACCTTCGACTTCGCCGCCGAGAACGCCGCCCTGAATGGCAGCGCCGAGAGCAACACATTCATCAGGGTTGATGCCCTTGAAGGGTTCTTTGCCTGTGATCTTCTTGACAGCTTCCTGGACAGCGGGAATTCTGGAAGAACCGCCGACCATGAGAACCTTGTCGATCTGGCTGACGGAAAGACCGCTGTCGGAGAGAGCCTGACGGACAGGCCCCATTGTCTTGTCAACAAGGTCGGCAGTCAGCTCGTTGAACATAGCTCTGGTGAGTGTCAGATCAAGGTGCTTAGGACCTGTGGAGTCGGAAGTGATGAAGGGCAGGTTGATCTGCGCTGTGGTCATGCCGGAAAGCTCGATCTTAGCCTTTTCTGCCGCTTCCTTCAATCTCTGCATAGCCATCTTGTCGCGGGAAAGGTCGATTCCGTCGGACTTGCGGAACTGGTCGCAGATCCAGTTGATGATTCTTGCGTCAAAGTCGTCGCCGCCCAGACGGTTGTTGCCGGCTGTTGCGAGAACTTCCTGAACGCCGTCGCCCATTTCGATGATGGAGACGTCGAATGTACCGCCGCCGAGGTCGTAAACCATGACCTTCTGGTCGGTTTCCTTGTCAATGCCGTAGGAAAGAGCCGCGGCAGTAGGCTCGTTGATAATTCTCTTAACATCGAGTCCGGCAATTTTGCCTGCGTCCTTGGTCGCCTGACGCTGAGAGTCTGTGAAGTACGCGGGAACAGTGATGACAGCGCTTGTCACCTTCTCGCCGAGGTATGCTTCCGCGTCAGCCTTGAGCTTTTGAAGGATCATAGCGGAGATTTCCTGAGGGGTGTATTTCTTGCCGTCGATGGTTACGGTGTGGCTGGTACCCATTTCTCTCTTGATGGAAGAGATCGTTCTGTCGGGGTTGGTGATAGCCTGTCTTTTAGCGACAGTACCCACCATTCTTTCGCCTGTCTTGCTGAATCCGACAACGGAAGGAGTGGTTCTTGCGCCTTCGCTGTTGGGAATGACGACGGATTCGCCGCCTTCGATAACTGCCACACATGAATTTGTTGTACCAAGGTCAATACCAATTGTCTTTGCCATAAAAAATTCCTCCTGATTCAATGCCCGTTTGATAGGGTTGATTGTTTGTTAGATCAAATTTAAAATATATGTCAAACAGATTGCGTCGGGCGGTTCATCCGGAATGACCGCCGGAAGCTCTCCGTCAGTTTGCCACCTGTACCATTGCGGGGCGGATCACCTTATCGCCCATTTTGTAGCCCTTCTGGAGGACAAGTGCGATAGCACCTGATTCTATGTCCTCCGCATCGGTGGTTCCGACGCAGTGATGAATATTCGGATCAAATGCTTCTCCCACTTCGCCGAACGATGTAATGCCGAGCTTCTCAAAAGCCTGAACGGCCTGCGTATAAATCATTTCAACGCCCTTGCGCATATCTTCCGCTGAGGCGTTCTTGACGGACAGAGCCCGTTCCACATTGTCGATAATGGGAAGGAGTGTTGTTACACTGGAAGCAGTCGCGTCGGAGTAGATGGCGTCCTTTTCGCGCTGAGAGCGCTTGCGGAAGTTGTCGTACTCCGCGGCAAGTCTCAGTTTCACATCGGTAAGCTGAGTAAGCTCCGCCTTCGCCTTTTCCACTTCTGCCTGAGCGGCTTCAAGTGCCTTTTGAAGAGCGGGAACATCTGCTGTTTCCTTCTCGGTGGCCTCGGGCTTTTCCTCTGCCTTTACGGTTTCCTCTTTTTCCGTCTCGGGGGTTTTTTTGATTTCCTCCGTTGCGGGTTCGTCTGCCTTTTTCTTACTGTTGAACAAGATCAGCAGCTCCTTTCATTTTAGTGTGGAGTCGGAAGGCACGCCACGTTTTGCCTATTGATTCCAAGTGTGGCAGCGTCTCCGACATGATTCATTTTTTAAGTCTTACATCTTGAGTCTTGATTCGGCAAGCAAATGTGAGCGCATCAGTCGCCAAGCACTTCTCTGAGCATGTTTCCCACGGCTCCGGCAAAATAGTCGATGTAGGGGATAAGCTTTGCGTAATTCATGCGTGTGGGACCAACCACGCCTATCCAGCCTGCCGTCTGACCGCCTCCGTAATAGCGTTCGGTAATCATGCCCGTTCCTTCCAGCTCCGGTCGGTGGGATTCGTTGCCGATGAGTATGCATGTTCTGCCGCTGTTGGCAAATCCGTTGCCCTCGCCGAGCAGATCGGCTATAGCGCCGCGCTTTTCCATGAAGTCCATGATTCCCGCAAGCTGCCATTCGGCAAATACGCCTCTCGCCAGCATGCTTGACTGCCCCTCCATGATGACCTGCATATCTCCCGATTCGTCGATACATTCCCTGGCTGCCGTAAAGAGAGGACTCAACAATTCCCAAAGGCTTCCGTACATCACGGCGGTTTCGGTGACGAACTGGTCGGTCATGTTTTCGGTGGGAAGCCCCACAAGCCGCTCACGCAGAATGTTGCGAAGCCTTTCGGCCAGCTCAGGGGATAAATCCGCTTTCAGCCGGCATACTCTGGTTTTAAGTATAGCGGGAGAGATCATGATGAGCAGCATGGCGGAATGAGCGCCGATGAGCATCAGCTCGGCGTTTGTCACCCTGGGGTGCTGATCGGTGGGGTTGGTGACGACAGCGAGCAAGCCCGTCTGCTCCGCGATCAGCGACGCCGTGACCTCAAGGAATTTATTGGGATCATAGCTGAACGCCGCAAGTCTTCTGTCAATTTCTCCCTGCAATTCCAGCGGAAGCTCGTGACTGCCCATCATCAGGTGGTCCACATAAAGTCTGTATCCTCGCTGAGAGGGAATTCTGCCGGAAGAGGTATGAGGCTGTTCGAGATAACCGCTTGCCACAAGCTCCGCCATATCGTTGCGTATGGTGGCTGACGAGACGGAATTCTGCATTGCCTCGGCTAGTGCTTTGCTGGCTATAGGCTCGCCTGTGAGAACGTAACTTTCGATTATCGAAGCCAGTATTTTGAGTTTTCTTGCCCTGGGCTCCATTTAATCAGACCGTCCTTATCAAGGGATTAGCCCTTTTTATTTTGTAAATTAGCACTCTCGATGTCCGAGTGCTAATTTATGATAATAATTTACCACTTCCAAACGAACTTGTCAAGGGGTTAATGTGAATAATGTGTTAATCAATCATTATACTTTTCTGAATAAACAGCATTTTTGTAAAATAATTATATTATTTTTCATATAATATGTGCATAATGCCTTTTGCACCTCAGGATAAAAAGTACAGCCGCACAACAACATTATGTCGACGGCTGTACTTTTTAAGAAAAATCAGAGATATTCCGAAATGGAGTCTGCCATGCGCTGCTCAATGTCGATCAGTTTTTCGGCAATCCTCTGCGCTTTGGAATCGGCAAGGCCGTATTCGTTCAGATAACCATTGAGAGATTTCACGCCCATATTGCAGCCGTCGGTCATCAGACCTGCTATTGTCTTGTCGCCAGGCTCAAGCTGGAGCTTGACAGTGGTCTTAATCCACGACATGCCTTTGGCGATGGGGTGAGGTTCCTTGGTGTCGCAGTCGTATTTAAGGAGCAGATCGTGCGTTTCGTCGCCCAGATCGGCGTGTTCACGCCTGCTGCTTTCCAGTATTCCCTTAAGCCTGCTGTCTCTGACCGAAGGCAGCACCTCGTCGATAGAGCTGATGCCCATTTTAATGCCGGCGTTGCACTCACGCAGCAGCTTTTCGGTGTCATCGTGTTTTTTGTTCTCGACATTTTCAATGGCAGGGTTTTTCTCAGCGTATTCCATAATTAAAAGCACTCCCGTCAAATGATATTTGCAATTATATCATTTGCGGAAGTGCTTGTCATTATTCATGTAGGCTTAGGAACTGTTCAAAAATAATCTGTACCATCTGGCTTGTCTTGGTGCATCTTATTTCGTCACAGTTCCTTA
>ONYN01000212.1 GCA_900322085.1 uncultured Eubacteriales bacterium
GCGTGGGGTCCAGGGGGCAAGGCTCCCTGGCGGGTCTTTTTCCCAAAGCAGCGCCCTTGCGGGGTAGTTTTTCGCTTGAAAAGCGAAAAACAGGGGCAGAGCCCATCGCTGCCATACGCCACGAATTATGATATACCCGGGCGCAACAGATCACGTATCCAATTCAAATTCGCCCTAACTCCAGATTTATGTTGTAGCTGGTTGTATTCGATGGCGTACCCATCAAAAATGATTTCCCTGCAATTTTGAAAAAATGAGTTGACAAATCGGATGGTTTGAGTTATGATAATTACATGACATTTTTATTGGAATCATTCAAAGCGTTGAGGAAGAACAAACCTCACTGCTCCATGTCACAGAGATTCGCCTGTAAGCTGAAAGGGCGGACGGAGCATTAAGGCATAAACCGCTTCCGAGTCCGAGATGAAAAAGCCGCTTTTCGCGGTACAAGTCCGGCGTATGCCTGCGTTAAAGGTCTGACAGAGAGGACGTATAGTATCTTTTTCTATGCGTCAACACGGGTGGAACCGTGGGGCTTGATCTGAATCGGCATTGCCTCACCCCGAATGTACCTTGCGGTGCATTTTGGGTGAGGCTTTTTGTTATTCCGTTTTTGTCATAGATTTGTTGTTTAATAAATAAAAATATTTATGGAGGTATTTATTATGATCAAGGTAACGCTTAAAGGCGACGCGAAGGAATTTGAAGCCGGCGTATCGGTGGCCGAAATCGCCAAGTCTATCGGCGCAGGTCTTTACAAATCGGCCTGCGCAGCAAGGGTAGACGGCAAGGTGTGCGATCTCCGTACTGTGCTGAACGACGACTGCGAGGTTGAGATACTCACTTTTGACGATCCCGACGGCAAAAAGGCATTCTGGCACACCACATCCCATATTCTTGCTCAGGCGGTCAAGCGTCTTTATCCCGCGGCGAAGCTGTCAATCGGTCCTTCCATCGACAACGGATTCTACTATGATTTTGACGTGGAGAAGCCATTTACAGCCGAAGATCTCGAAGCCATTGAGAAGGAAATGAAGGCGATTGTCAAGAGCGGCATAGAGATTTCCCGGTTTGAACTTGCACCCGCTGAGGCTGTAAAGCTGCTGGAGGAGATGCAGGAACCATACAAGGTGGAGCTGTGCAATGAGCATGTCGATAAGGGCGAACCCATATCCTTCTACAAACAGGCGGAATTCACCGACCTTTGTGCCGGACCTCATCTTATGAGCGTGGCTCCCGTAAAGGCATTCAAGCTCACCAATTGCACAGGGGCGTACTGGCGCGGCGATTCCAAAAACAAGATGTTGTGCCGCGTTTACGGTGTATCCTTCCCCAAGGCGGCACAGCTGGAAGAACATCTGACAATGATCGAAGAGGCAAAAAAGCGCGACCACAACAAGCTGGGCAGAGAGCTGGAGCTTTTCACCACTTCCGAGGTAATAGGACAGGGCCTGCCGATTCTGCTGCCAAAGGGAGCCAGAGTCATTCAGCTTCTCCAGAGATTTGTTGAGGACGAGGAGCAGAGACGCGGCTGGCAGCTTACCAAGACGCCCTTCATGGCCAAGAGCGACCTCTACAAGATCAGCGGACACTGGGACCACTACAAGGAAGGCATGTTCGTTATGGGAGAGGAAGCTGACGGCAAGGAATGTTTTGCACTGCGTCCGATGACATGCCCCTTCCAGTATCAGGCATATCTCAACAGGGCGCGTTCTTACCGTGACCTGCCTCTGCGCTACAACGAGACGTCGACGCTCTTCCGCAATGAGGACAGCGGCGAAATGCATGGACTGATCCGTGTGCGTCAGTTTACGATTTCGGAGGGACACCTGATGTGTACGCCCGAGCAGCTGGAGGACGAATTCAAGGGTAGTCTGGAGCTTGCCATCTATATGCTCAAGACGCTGGGACTTTATGAGGACGCGTCCTACAGATTCTCCCAGTGGGATCCGGACAACCGCGACAAATACATTGGCACCGACGAACAGTGGGCTGAGGCACAGGGCAAGATGAAGAAAATCCTCGATGATATCGGGATTCCCTATTATGTCGGCATAGGCGAAGCGGCATTCTACGGACCTAAGCTGGATATACAGATCAAGAATGTCCACGGCAAGGAGGACACTCTTATCACAATTCAGATCGACCAGATGCTCGCTGAGAATTTCGGCATGGAATACACCGATCGCGACGGCACAAAGAAGAGGCCGTATATAATCCACAGAACTTCCATCGGCTGTTATGAGAGAACGCTGGCATATCTCATCGAAAAATACGCCGGAGCGTTCCCGACATGGCTTGCTCCGGTGCAGGTCAAGCTGCTGCCCATTGCCGACAGACACCTGGATTACATCTATGAGGTCAAGAAAGCACTCGAAGCAAAGGGAATCCGCTGCGAGGTTGATGACCGCAATGAGAAGATCGGCTACAAAATCAGAGAGGCCCAGATGAAAAAGATACCTTACATGGTGATTGCCGGCGACAAGGATATTGAGAACGGCACAGTCGCCATTCGCTCACGCAAGGACGGCGACATAGGAGCAATGACTCCCGCGGAATTTGTCGACCTCATCGTGGAAAAGGTGGAGTCAAAGGTCATAGACTGCTGAAAATAAGGAACTGTTTAAATTTTTTCCCATCACCGGCTGATAAAAATGTCGGTCGTTGATGGGAAAATTATGTTTTTGCAGTGAAAAAACTTGACAAATCACTGATTTCGGTTACAATATAAGTGAATAGTATTCACTTTAGTTCGATTTGGAGTGATTGTCATGGCATTGATGGTGGGAGAATTATACCTGAAAGTACGTGCATTGTGTGAAAATGTAATGGAGCTGACCGCGGGAAAGGATTGCCTGGAGCTTCCGGTGTTTCGGGTAAATGTAGTCTGTGACCGTGCTTCCGCGTCAGGGGCGCAGAAATATGACGCGGTGTTTTTTCAGGTCACGTCTCACAAGAGATGCAGCGTGTTGGACGCTGCTGAGATTTTAAGCGCAAAGAGCGCAAGCATGCTGGTGGTTTGCAGAGACGAATACTGCATGTACGAGCTTGTCCAGCTTCGCCTGATGTGCGACAATCTGGGCATGCCGCTGATCGAGCTTGAAAGTGTGGAGCAGCTTCCGTCGGTGATGCATCGGTTCTATGAAGAAATATTCAAGTATGAAAAATCCATGCTGGCATTGGCGGATTTAGTGAAAAGCGTCATTCATCTGTCGGATTGTTACGGATTATTCAGAGATCGCCTCGAGGAAAACGGTTTTTTTGAACATTCAGAGTACTGCGCATGCGTTTTGTATTTCGTGAACAGAAAAAATGCGGACGATTATGAGTGCAGTCTGCCGAGAATCGCCAGATTTTTGGAAACGGAAATGTCAAAGCATACGCCGATGCTTTCGGTGATATACATGGAAAGGCGTATTGCGGCTATTTTTGTCGATATTGAATCCGAACGGGCGTCCGAGCTGATCAAGCTGGGGCTGGAAGCCATACCGGACGATCTCAGCGAAAGGTACGATATCTATATTGGCATGAGCGGCAAGGCAGAGGGAATCCGCAGTTTATCCGGACTTATCATGTATGCCTACCGTCTGGCTGTTTTGCATACGTGTACAGGCAGTGACCGAAGCTTTTCGGAACAATCCGGGCAGGGACTGTCGCGGTTTGTGGTAAGCCTGAGCGACCGCTCCACGATTGACTTTTACGTAAAAAATACCCTTCAATTGCTCGTCAAATATGACCGAACCAATCAAACGGAATACATAAGATTTCTGAGAGTGTATTTTCGCAATAACTGTTCCCTGCAAAGGACGGCTGACGAATTGTTTGTCCACAGAAATTCGGTGAATTATTCTCTGCGTAAGATTGAGAGCATCATCGGAAGCAGCCTTTCCGACGTCAACACGAAGCTGGAGCTGCTGCTTGCTCTGAGACTGGACGAGGCATACGGCATGGAAATCAGTCGGCAAGCGGGCTTGGATGATGAGGGAGAATAAACCAGGCGATTGTAAAAGTAAGTGGGGAGTGAGAAGTGGGAAGTGGGAA
>ONYN01000125.1 GCA_900322085.1 uncultured Eubacteriales bacterium
CCCACCTCACGCAGCAGCACATTGCGTTCGTCCTCCGGGCAGTCATACGACCATCCACGGGTGCCGCAGACCGCGTATTGTCCGTATGCAAAGGCATTGTTGAAGAGGATCGCCATGTCGTCAAAGCCGTTTTGCATCAGCCAGTCGTCCATCTTTTTTTTGGTACACCACCAGTAGTCGTGGTTGCCCTTCATCAGAAGCTTGCGCCCCGGCAGGTCGTGCAGAAATCCGAAGTCGGCAAGGGTGTCTTTCAGCTTCATCGCCCAGCAGACATCTCCCGCTATGACCACGGTGTCCTCCGGCTTCACGATTGACCGCCACCGCTCGTCAATCCGCCGCTCGTAATTTTCCCAGCCGGGGAATTTATCCATTTTTTTATCCTCGCCGATCGAAAGATGCAGGTCGGCAATTGCATACAAGGCCATCAGAATCACCTCCCGGAACAGAACACCCGCCAGCCTTCTTCGTATTACTTTGACGAACGTATGCGTGCGTTTGAATGAAAACGCGCTTTTCGGGGTAAAATATTGACATGCGGAACGCGCTTCCGCATGTATTATCAGAAACGGAGTGATTGAGTTATGTTTCAGAAATCAAATGCCGGCGTCCCTGATTCCTGCTCACAGGACAACCAGATCAGATGTGACGTGAAAAACTGCGCTTATCACATGGAGAACGACTGCTGCCACGCCAATGCCATTCATGTGCAGTCCTGCACATCCAATAATTGCTGCGTCAGTCAGGACGAAACCTCCTGCTCCACTTTCCGCCCCAAGCTCTGACCGCTCTGAGCGGCGTATGAAGCGTCTGAGTCTGTGTTGACAGATGCAGCGTCTCCTCAGAACCTAAACAGGCTCCTAAAAACTTACCAACGCCTGTCGGCTTTTTCTTTCCGAGCCGAAGCGTTGGTAAGTTTCTTTTTTTATTTTCTGTGATGATGGAACGCCTTATTGAGCTTCAATTCCCAGCATATCCAGCACGGTTTCCTTCATTTCGCCGCTGGCGCAGACGCGTTCAAACCGGACCTTCTTACCCTTGAGACCGGCAAGCGGCGCGGGCGTCTCCACTCCGGACACGCCGTTGAGACTTGACAGCATGTCGAATTCGTCATCCGAAATCTTTTCCTTCGATATGGCTCCCAACACCGCCGGCGCGAATTTATACGGACTTGCCGTGGAAGCGATGATGGTGGGAACTTCGCTGCCGAATTCTTTTACGTACTGCTCATATACATTCAGCGCCACCGCTGTGTGCGTATCCGCAAGATATTGGCGGCTCTCAAATATCTCTCGGATGGTCGCCTGGGTCTGCTCATCGTCGCAGCATCCTGCCCAGAAAAGCTCGCTGATCTTTGCCTTCACATCGTCGTCCACCTCGTAGCGTCCGGTCGCCGCAAGACTCTCCATCCAGCCCTTGACTCTCGCGCTGTCACACCCGCTCAGATCATAGATCAGGCGCTCGAGATTGCTCGAAATCAGTATGTCCATTGACGGCGAAATCGTGGTGTGGAAGGGTCTGTTCCTGTCATAGACACCCGTTCTGATGAAGTCGGTCAGCACGTTATTTGCATTGGACGCGCAGATCAGCCTGCCGATCGAAAGCCCCATCTTCCTGGCGTAGTAGGCGGCCAGAATGTTGCCGAAGTTGCCCGTGGGAACCACCACATTGACCTTGTCGCCCTTATTCTTGATGACGCCCTTGTTCATCAGGTCGGCGTATGCGGAAATGTAATACACAATCTGCGGCGCAAGTCTGCCCCAGTTGATGGAATTCGCCGAGGAAAATGCCATGTTGTGTTTTGCAAGTTCCGCCGCGATCTCCGGGTCGGTGAAGATTTTCTTGACGCCCGTCTGTGCGTCGTCAAAATTGCCCTTGATGGCGCACACGCCGACATTTTCGCCCTCCTGTGTGACCATCTGGGTCTTCTGGATCGCGCTCACGCCCTCCACCGGGTAGAATACGATGATCTTTGTCCCGGGAACGTCCTTGAAGCCCTCCAGCGCCGCTTTGCCGGTGTCTCCCGAAGTCGCCACGAGAATCACGATCTCCTTGCCGTCACAGGTCTTCCTGACCGATCTCGTCAGCAGATGAGGCAGCAATTGGAGTGCCATGTCCTTGAAGGCGCAGGTGGG
>ONYN01000246.1 GCA_900322085.1 uncultured Eubacteriales bacterium
AAACGAGATCCCATGGTAACGAACAGCTTTTTGACATCCTCGGTCTTGAAATAATAAAACACGCCCGCAGCAAAAAACACCGCGCCATCTGCAACGTCTACTTGCTCCATCCATTCGAAATGGTTCAAATCGCAGGCAATGTTATGTTCCCGCTCTTGAGCAGGCAGCAGCTCATTTCGGACATCAATCACATCCGGCAGATCGAGGTTATATCCTTTGCAAGTACCGTTGTCAACTTTGGAGAAGGTATCGTCCAGACCGCAGCCAAGGTTGATTACGGCGGCTTTAGGATGCTCTTTCAGGTACGCTTCTACCTCGCAACGCAGATCGTACTGTCGTTGCGCCACCTCCAGTGCGCCGAACAGTCCGGCGGGAGACTCCATCTTTTTTCGTTTCTCGGCAAAGTCGTAATCCAACGAGTCGCAAATGCGTTTTGCCTCGGGATCGGAAAACAGCTCCGGAAAGCGTTCGGAACATATAAGCCGCCCGAAGAGCGGAATGATCAGCGTTTCCTGCACCGTATTCTTCTCAATATGATATTTCATGTCTGATTCTCCTTCACACACTCTGTATACATCAGGGTAATTCGAGCCGCCATCTCGCGGCTCATAGTAATCTGCCATCCGTTTGATGTAAGGAACTGCAAATACTCCTGCGATGTCCACTGGTGTTCAAAGCGCACTCCCGCCATGCGAAGAATTCCCGACCAGATACGGCTGAGTAAGGTCCCTTTATGCTCGACGAAATTCGGCGCGATCAGAATCCCGCCCGGACGCAGCACGCGATCAATCTCCCGAAGGACCTTTTCAGGATCGGGGACTATGTGCAGAGCGTTTGCGATCAGTACCGCATCGAAGGAACTGTCTTGGTAAGGCAGATGCATGGCGTCTGCAATCTCAAAGGTAAGATTATCCGGACATTCGCCTTTTTTCGCCTCTGCAATCATTCTGTCCGAGTAGTCCGTGGCGATCATTCGCTTTGCGGCAGGAGCCACATGCTTCGCCAAAAGTCCCGGTCCGGTGGCAATCTCCAGTACCTCCATGTCCCGGATCACCTTTGAAATACGGTCATACATGAATTTATAGATTTTATAATCTGCCTGCATCGCACGCTTATAAATTGGCGCATACAGATCCCATGTTTTCTTTTTCATGATTCGTGACATTGCATTCCCTCCAACATTTATTTTGGTATTTTATTTATATCCCTTACCCTGCTGAAAGACCGGTGGCCAGTACTCCATTGGCTTTGCGTCAATCTTCAGCTTGAAGTCACAGTAATCGCCGTCCTCAAAGCAGGTATGCTCCCGGTAAAGAGGAATACCGAACACGCCGAACATGACGTAATCCAAATTACACAGATACGGCATATACTCTTCATAGCCATGTGCCTTTGCGAAATTGGAGAGTGGACAGACCAGATTGTGATAACTGAAATCATAGCCTTTCTCCGGTGGGATCATCGTCTTGGTTTCAAAGCTCCCCGGATACCTGGCTGCATTGGCCGCATTTTGAGTGTCCTTTTTCTGAAATTTTTTATTGAGTGATCTGACGTTTGTATAGGATTTTTGCGCTGCCGCTTTGATAATCCCGGGCATACTTTGGAATCGTCGCTCATAAGCCAGCACCATCAGATGACCTATTTCCTCCATACTGACACCGTACCGCTTCAGTACCTCACCCATGGAGACAAAACAGTATGCGCCGGTCAGATTGCCCGTACCGCTGACATCATCCCCGCCGATATAAGGGAAGTTCTCCAGCATGTTTTTCTCATAGTGCTCCCATATCTCCGAGAGCACAGCGGAATATAGTTTTCCGCTGTGTTTCTCAAGTTCACCGGAGATCGGTTTCAATAATCCGTTCATTGCCTTTTTCAGTTTCGGCGCTTTCCTAGCGTAATATTCGTGCATAACGTGTCTCTCACTTTCTGTTACAAAACTGTCTTTCACTCGCCATTTACCTGATGCTCTCTTAGAGCCTGCCGACGTATCTCTTCACGCACGTCCCGCTTGCATATTTTGCGCCACAGTTATATACGACTAACTCAATTGTACATCAATGCCCCCTATTTGTCAATATGCGATTTAATAAAAACCATCGGAGAATGCCAATTCGCTTCTCTGATGGTTTTTTTATCCGATGTCAAAGTGTTTAACGTCGAAATATGTCAGTATGGTCTTATTTTTTGAAATAAAGGCTGAGAGCCTGCCGAACCACAGCCGGAATAATGCATGGAATCCATCTTGACGTTTCATCTCATTATTTTACTTTCTTCATCATAACCAGAAGGCCACCGAACATCCAGATATTCCCGATACTGATCCAGCCGGTAGAAAGGGCGTTGGTGATCACATGGTTTCCGACAAGTCTTGCGATTAAAATTGCCGTCACGCCAAAGAGCGGTGAGAAAACAGCGCACCATTTGGGATAAGGCGTGTGACCTTTGAGAAACGCGCTGATTTGCGTCACCGCCAGCAACAGAAAGAATATCAAAAACAGACCTGTGGCCGGCAGCAGAAAATATTTCACAAATTGCAAAGTTTCTGTAAAGGCACCGTCGGATTGTAATTCATATCGTTTGTTCAAATAGTAAACCGCCGCGCAGCACATCACATGAACCAGCGCACCGAACATCAGAACCCCGAAAATGCCCGACCGATAAACATGCGCCAGCTTCATGGAATTGTTCGCAATCAGCCTGTAAATGCCAAAGTAGCAAAGTCCTTCCAGCGGAATTCCAATCAAGCCCAAAAATGCCGACCAAAAAATGCGCTGTTCTGATAGTCCGATATACTTGGAAAAAGTGCCAAACACAGCGGCATTTTCATCCGCCACGCTCCAACCGAGAAGCATATCTCCCGCAAGC
>ONYN01000027.1 GCA_900322085.1 uncultured Eubacteriales bacterium
ATTATTTATTTGTTGTCAACTAATAATCAACCACAAAGGACGGTAATTCAAATGAGAAAAACAAAGATAATCTGCACACTTGGTCCCGCTACCGACAACGGTGACGTTCTTCGCCAGCTTATGCTGGGCGGAATGAACGTCTGCCGCTTCAATTTCAGCCACGGCGATCATCCCGGTCATAAGAAGCGTCTGGATGCGGTGATTGCTCTGCGTGAAGAATTGAATCTGCCTATCGCTACTCTCCTTGATACCAAGGGACCGGAAATCCGTACGGGGACCTTTGAGCCGTCTAAGGTGGAACTTGTGCAGGGGCAGAAATTCACGCTGACGACCAAAGACATCGTCGGCAGCAGCAATATTTCTTCCATTTCATTTGCCGGTCTGCCAAAGGACGTCAAGCCGGGTCAGAAAATACTCATTGATGACGGTCTGATCGAGCTGACAGTCGATTCTGTCACCGATACAGAGATATTCTGCACCGTTGTCAACGGCGGCACGGTATCCAATAACAAAGGCATCAATGTGCCGGGCGTCCGGTTGAGTATGCCTTACCTGAGTGAAAGGGATATTTCTGACATTATGTTCGGCGTTCAGTGCGACTATGACTTTATCGCCGCGTCATTCGTCAGGAGCGCAGCTGACGTAATGCAGATAAGAGCGCTGCTTGATAAGCTGCACTGCAACAATATCAAGATCATCTCCAAGATTGAGAATTCTGAGGGCGTTGAAAATATCGACGAGATTCTTCGTGTTTCGGACGGTATTATGATAGCCAGAGGCGACCTCGGCGTTGAAATCCCCCTGCAGGAGATACCCATTATTCAGAAGAAGCTCATAGACAAGGCATACAAGGCAGGAAAGCTGGTCATTACAGCTACTCAGATGCTCGACAGCATGATGAAAAATCCCCGTCCCACACGTGCCGAATCCACCGACGTCGCAAACGCCATCTACGACGGCACCAGTGCCATCATGCTTTCGGGCGAGACGGCCGCCGGCAAATACCCTGTGGAATCACTGCTTACGATGGCCAAGATAGCTGAAAGAACCGAGTCGGATATCAATTACGCGGGAGGTTTCAAAAACACCGTCAGCAAGACAGGTAATGATGATGTGACAGGCGCTATATCGCACGCCACCGTTACAACGGCAATTGACCTTAACGCTAAGGCCATCATCACTGTCACTAAGGGCGGCGGTACGGCACGTCAGATAAGCAAGCACCGTCCTCCCTGCCCTATTGTAGGTTGCTCTCCCGACAAAAAGGTCGTTCGCCAGCTCAATCTGTCATGGGGCGTATCTCCGATTCTTATTCCTGAAAAAACCAGCACTGACGAACTGTTTGACTGTTCCGCCAAGGCTGCTGAGGCGGCAGGACTCATTCAGTCGGGCGATCTGACTGTCATTACCGCAGGTGTCCCGATTGGCGTATCCGGTACCACCAACCTGCTCAAGGTTCACCTTACCGGAAACATCCTTGTTTCCGGCAAAGGCATAGGCGACACAAAAGTTTGCTCCAAGATGTGCGTTGCCAAGACAGAGGAGGAAATTGCTGAGGAATTTGAGACAGGCGATATTATCGTTGTACCTCAGACAAGCAACCGACTGCTTCAATTTATGCGCAAAGCACGAGCCATCATCACTGAGGCCGAAGGGGTCAACTCTCATGCGGCTATTGTCGGCATGACTCTGGGAATTCCGGTTATCATTGGATGCAAGAATGCCACGCACATTCTTAAGAACGGTACTACCGTTGTTGTCGACGCTGAGAAGGGAATTGTCTACAGCGGTGACAGAGTTGATTGATTTTTCAAACCAAGTATGAGGAGGTAGAAAACTGGGGCTGTAATGAGAATATTTCATAATTGTGTTATATGCCTCACTGCCAATCATGTCTGATAAACACAGAATCGTTTTAGCCAAAGAGGATTTTTCCCCTGATGAATGTGATCTGATAAAGCAGCTCGCCGGTTTTGACGAAAGCAATCCTGATCCTAAAGCCGAACTCGATCGCTGCCTTTATGATTATCTTGTATTCCAGAATAATTATGTGTTCGCGTCAAAAAAATTAAGCACCGATCTGGAAATACTGGAGCTTGATTACCGCGTTAACTTTGAGCATCGAATTCTCAAATCTATCGACGGCAGGATAAAGTCGGTAAAGAGCATATGCGGCAAACTGCAGAAGAAAAATCTTCCGCTGACACTAGCCAATGCTTCCGCTTATCTCTCAGATATCGCTGGAATACGAGTCATCTGTCATTATATGCGCGACATTTATGAGATAAAGGAACGTCTGCTGGCACAGGACAATGTCAGTCTTATCAAAATGTCCGATTATATCGAGAATCCGAAGCCAAGCGGCTACCGCAGTCTGCATCTGATTGTATCCACATCGGTACATCTTGCTGATAAAAACGTCAATGTTCCGGTGGAGATACAGCTGCGAACGGTGGCGATGGATTCATGGGCCGGACTGGAGCATGTGCTGAAATATAAAAATCCAAACGGCGTTTCGGATGAAATATCCGAACAGCTAAGCGGCTGCGCCGACGTTATCTCCGAGACTGATCTGAGAATGCAGGAAATATACAAGTCCCTTTTTGGCAAACAAACTGAATAGCTTAGAGCCGCCGGTGTTTTGCAAAATGCCGGCGGCTTCTTTGTAAAAAAATTAACATATTATTATAAAAATCGGTTGATATATGATTGATAAAATGTTATAATCAATATAATTGTACTTGCAAAAGTAAGCTTGACGCGGTTGATTCAGGTATAATTAATTCCCGGAAACGGTGGCGTGAATAATTTATGAAACGGTCAGACAAAATACTCTCCGCACTGATTACAATGGCAATGACGCTGGCTTTTGTATCAGTGGCAGTGTTCATTTCTCTTCATTACAATTCGTGGTTTGTGGACCAGGATATTCCCCGGCAACTGACAGCCAGTTCGTCTGATGCGCACGGCAGCACTGTGACACTCAATATGGATCAGTCCGGTCTGACCAGCGGTATCTCAGACAAGGCGCTGGATGAACTGAACATATACGATTTCCCGCAGGGAGATTCGCCCTATTTTATTTATGTTGAAAAAGGCGCTCATACCCTTTCGGTCTTTGAAAAGGATAATTACGGCTTATATACCAAAAGAGTCTACACATGGAGTACCGCCACAGGCAAGACAAGCGTTCTGACGCCGGTTGGCATCTTCGTTGTGGGGGCTAAGGAAGAGTGGCACGTATGGCCTGCCAAAACATTTTCTCCCTATGCAACCAAGTATTATGAAAAAGACAATCATTACGGAGGTTTGTTTATTCACGGACCAATTTATCGGAATAAGAATTTTTACACTTTGTTTGAAAACACAGCCAGACAGATAGGGACAAACTGTTCATCGGGATGTCTGAGAACGGAAACCGAGGCAGCTTATTTTGTATATGAAATGTGTCCGGAAGGAACGATGGTCAAGATTGTGGAAGGTTCACCGCTTGGATTTACACCCGACAGGATTGTCTATCCGTATAACCAGACAATTACCCCCTCGCTTGATAAGTTTACCAATCCTTCTAAAATCGTTGAAGGTTTCCGATTTGCCGAGGAAACACATACAATGGAGCTTGGCGAGCAGTACGCTCCGGAAGTGATTACCGTACCCGAAGACGTAGAATATCTTAATCTCAACTGGACTACCAACAATCCTGCCATTATCAAGATCTCCGGCGACAGCATATGGGCCGTTGGTACGGGCTCCGCTCTTCTGACAGCCACAACGAGCGACGACATGCTGTCAGCCACCATGTTGATAAAAGTGACGGTTCATAATGTAGATACATCTCAGGAACCTCCGGACGTGGGCGGAAAAATGACGGAGGACAACAGTAATATTACGGAGGAATACGAGCCCATAAGCGAAAGTTTGATTTATCTTACAATCAATAAAGAGGATTTTGCCATCAATCAGAGCATTAAACCTCTGCTCAATAATCTTGGACCTCATTTTTATCAAAAGAAACCTGCTCAGAGCTGTGCTTATGACGGTCTGGATAAATTTTTCGTTTATGAGTACATTAACCGCGGCAGCTGTTCTATTTCTACAGTACCTATGCTCGCCGACGGAGGGGACGCAATCTGTGAGATTGAATTCAAGAATTATACCGACGCAAAACTTGAATCCTCAAAGGGAATAAAGCTGGGCGACAGCTTTGAAGCTGTCAAAAAGGCGTATGGTCCATACTATACTGAAGTCAGCGTTGAAGATGAGAAGAACCCCAACAATTCGTTTATCCGCATCACTTACTGGGCGGGCAAACCAAACGATCCGGGAGTTCCCAGTCTCTATTTCACTCTTGATCCTACGACTAAGGTTGTCAAGGGCATGGGAATTTACAGCGCAAGAAATATGGGTTAATACTATTTTATCAAGGACGGTTCAATTAAAAAATGGTTTTCAGTTCAGCAGCGTTTCTCTTTGCTTTTTTTCCGCTATATATAGCGGTGGTTGCACTTGTCAGAAAAATTAAACTTTGCAATTTCCTGCTCTTAATTATGAGTCTGGTTTTTTATGCATGGGGAGAACCGGTTTATATTCTTCTCATGCTGTTCTCGATAACGGTCAATTACTTCATCGCGCTTCCGGCCGAAAAGTATTCCGGCAGTGACAGCGTTAAAAAGCGCACGCTTTTATCATTGTCTGTGGTATTCAATCTGACCATGCTGGGGCTGTTCAAGTACGCCGGCTTCTTTGTAAGCACCGTGAACGCTATAGCCGGAACCAGTTTCTCTGTGCCTCAGATTCCGTTGCCTGTTGGTATTTCCTTTTTCACCTTTCAAACTATGAGCTATGTGATTGACGCATATCGAGGCACCTGCGGAGTTCAGCGAAATATTGGCAAATTCATGCTGTATGTATCGTTTTTCCCGCAGCTTATCGCCGGACCGATCGTTAAATACCACGATATTGAAAAACAGCTTGACAGCAGAAGCACCAATGTTTCAAAAATCGCACAGGGAATCAGAAGATTCATAGTCGGGCTTTCCAAAAAAATGCTTATTGCCAATGCACTTGGAAGCATTGTGGACGTGATTTACGCCCTTGACGGTTCGGATATGAATATCGCGTTGGCGTGGGCGGCCGGAATTCTGTATTCTTTGCAGATTTATTTTGATTTCTCAGGCTATTCCGATATGGCAATAGGTCTTGGCAAGATGGCAGGCTTTACCTTTTTGGAGAATTTCAACTATCCATATACATCATTTTCTGTACGTGAGTTCTGGAAGAGGTGGCACATATCCCTTACCACATGGTTCAGAGAGTATGTCTATTTTCCGCTGGGTGGCAATCGCAAGGGAGAGCTTCGTACAGGCATTAACCGGATGAGCGTATTTCTTCTGACAGGAATGTGGCATGGCGCTATGTGGACATTCATTGTATGGGGCGTGTTTCACGGCGTATTCCAGCTTCTGGAGACATATCTGATTCATCCGGATAAATGGAAAAAGCCGCTGAGCTACCTCTATGCCATGGCTGTGGTAACTGCGGGATTTGCGATATTCCGTGCCGACAGCATCGGACAGGCCGTAAATATTCTGCGTCAGATGATTGTCGGTTTCGGATTCACCGACGTAGGTATCATTACATTGCAGGGCATGCTGACGACGTATAATTTTGTCATCGTAGCTGCTGCATTCGTTGCCATGACTCCGTTTGTCAGAGACACCGCCAATTCTCTGGCTGTAAAATATAACGCAAGGCAGACGGTTACCTGTGTCAAATATGCGGCAAGCATAATGCTCATGGCGCTTTGTATGATGTCTCTGGCGTCGTCGTCATACAACCCGTTTATTTATTTCAGATTTTAACAGAGGAGGTTTGCACCGGTGAATACTTTTAAAAAGCTTTGCGCAGTTGCTTATATTTTGCTGATCACAGGGGCATGCAGCCTTCCTTTAGTTGGAATGATATTTGGCATAGGGGCCAAATCCACTGAAAACCGCACAATGACAGGAATGCCCGATCTTTACACCGCCACAGAAGATACCATTGATCCTAATCTCAATTACACAACTGAGCTGGGAGAATATTACTCCGACAATTTCGGTTTCCGTCAGGAGCTGGTGACTGCCGATTCCTGGCTGAATGAGACGTTATTTGGCAGATCATCGGGCGATAAAACGACAGTGGGTAAGGACGGCTGGTATTATCTTACGGAAACATTAAATGATTACAAAGGTGTTTCGTCTTTTTCGGACAGAGGAATCTACCGCATGAAAAAGACAATCGACTTGATGAACCAGTATTCGGCCGACGCCAATATCACCTTTGTTTTCTTCGTTGCTCCCAACAAAAACAGCATTTATCCCGAGTTTATGCCTTGGAACATCAGAAAATCGTCCTATCCAAGCAATCTTGACAGACTCAGCAAGGCAATGCGGGGCTGTGAATATTATATTGATATGAAATCTGTGCTGAAAAAGTCCGCCGAAAATAAATCCAGATATATCTATCTGAAAAACGATAGTCATTGGAACAACCTCGGCGCATTGGAGGCATATAACGCGGTTCAGAACAATCTTAACAGCAGAATAAAGAATTACGACTACATGCCGATTGATCAGTCAAAGCTTTACATATCGCAGACATCGGTGAGCGGAGACCTTACCGCAATGCTTTATCCTTCCGTCAACAAGACCGATGTACAGTACGAGCTGGGAATTCCAAAGAATTTTTCCTCCACCAAGCCGCTTACCAATATGATGGATTCTGAGATAAACACCACTTGTCAGGGCCGATATTACAATATCATGTGCTACCGTGATTCATTCTTCAACGCGTTTATTCCCATCAATTCCAATGCTTTTGCGATCGCGCGGTATACCCGAACTTCCAAAACATCGTCGTTTGATCTTTCCGCCGCTAAAAGCGGAGATTACAATATAGCGCTGGTGGAAATTGTGGAAAGAAACCTTTCCAACATTCTTTATACCGCGCCGTTGATGGAGGCTCCAAGGGTAAGCAGCCCTAATGTTGCCCGCAGGCGTTATGTTGAACAAAAGTGTTCATTTGCCGATGACGGCGAATCCTATATCTTTAACGGCGAACTTGGCGACTGGGTTGATTTGCAAACTGATAGTAATATTTACATCGAACTGAGAGACAGCAGCGACAGATCGTATTATTACGAAGCTTTCCCGATACTCAACGGCGATTCATATGCCGACAACGGTTTTTCCGCTCATATCAGCAAATACAATCTGCGAAATGGCGACTATCGCTTATTTATCCATGTGGGCAATGAGAAGCTCACTCGATATACGGAATTAACTCCGGAATAATCTTTTTACTATTGTTTGAGAGAGGTTTTTACTATGGACAAAATTGAAATCACAAATACCGGTGCAGAGGCATCTTCTTCCGCACCGGCAAAAAAGAAGCGTATTTTTTCAGCCATTCAGCCAAGCGGCGCAATGACATTTGGCAATTATCTGGGAGCGATCCGCAATTGGGTCAGACTTCAGGACGAATTTGAATGTGTCTATGCGACGGCCAATCTTCACGCTATTACCGTTCGCCAGGATCCCAAGAAGCTTAAGGAAAATACGGTTAATCTCTTCGCCCTTCTGATTGCCTCGGGAGTTGACCCTGAAAAATGCATACTTTTTAATCAGAGCATGGTTCCGGCTCACGCCGAACTCTCGTGGGTACTCAGCACCTTCACACAGTTCGGCGAACTTTCGCGCATGACCCAGTTTAAGGACAAATCCGCACGGCACGCCGACAATATCAACGCAGGTCTTTTCACTTATCCTTCGCTTATGGCTGCGGATATTCTGCTTTATCAGGCTGACCTTGTGCCTGTGGGCGACGACCAAAGACAGCATCTGGAATTGACAAGGGATATAGCAGTGCGTTTCAACGGCATTTACGGCAATACTTTTGTGGTTCCTGAGCCTTACATCACCAAAAATGCGGCCAGGGTAAGAAGTCTGCTCGATCCAAGCAAAAAAATGAGCAAATCCGATCCAAACACCAAGAGCTACATTCTGATGGTTGACGAGCCAGCCTCTATTATGAAAAAATTCCGTTCGGCAGTCACTGACAGCGAAGCCTGTGTCAGATATGCCGAGGGCAAGGACGGAATCAACAACCTTATAGAGATTTATTCGGCATGCACGGGCAAGTCTTATGAAGAAATAGAAGACGAATTCCGCGGAAAGGGTTACGGAGATTTCAAAAATGCTGTCGGTGAAGCAGTAGTTGCCGAGCTTGAGCCTATTCAGGTAAAATACAAGGAACTGCTTAAAGACAAAAAATATCTCGATGAGCTTGCTCAAAAGGGTGCGGAATCAGCTTCAAAGCTGGCAAAGCGCACCATTGACAAGGTTTACAAAAAAGTCGGACTGGTAAGGTAGATTCAAAAATAAGAGCCTGTGAACACACTTCCTTATCCGGGAAATGTGCGCACAGGCTCTTTTGATGCCCCATCATTTCAGAAACATATGGACCAATTTACTGTTTATTACCCTGTCATAAGGCTGGTACCTCATAGGCAGGTCAATCCATGTCTTTTTGTCCAGAATGCTCTTGGTGTGTGAAAAGGTATTGAATCCGTCGCGACCGTGATAGCTTCCCATGCCGCTCTCCCCTACTCCGCCAAAGCCCATTTCACTTGTTGCCAGATGAACTACTACATCGTTTATGCATCCGCCGCCGTATGAAATGCGTTGAGTAACCGATTTAATGCGGTTTCTGTCCTGAGAGAAGATATAGAGTGCAAGTGGCTTGGCTCTGCCGTTTATGAATTTGAATATATCGGAGAATTTGTCGTAGGTCAAAATCGGGAGGATTGGACCGAAGATTTCTTCACTCATCACGGCATCGTCAATTGTAACATTGTCCATCACCGTGGGTTCAATTTGAAGTGATTTGGAATTTCCGCAGCCGCCGACAACAACCTTTTCGCGGTCGATCAGACTCATAAGACGGTCGAAATGCTTCTGGTTGACGATATGACCGTAATCAGGGTTTTCCAAGGGCTTTGACCCGTATTGGAGGTTGATCTGGCGAACAATAGCCTTAACCAGCTTATCCTTTACCGCACTGTCGCAAAGCACGTAATCGGGCGCGACGCATGTTTGACCGCAGTTGAGGTACTTGCCGAATACGATTCTTTTGGCGGCAAGTTCGATCTTGGCTGTATGATCCACAATGCAAGGGCTTTTTCCACCAAGCTCCAGAACTGCGGGAGTTAGCGTTTCAGCTGTATGGCGAAGCACCTCCCTGCCCACGTTCTGACTTCCGGTAAAGAATACAAAGTCAAATTTCTTGTTGAGCAGTTCGGAATTTTCTTTTCGTCCACCCGTCACGACAGCGATATATTTAGGCTGGAAACATTCGGAAATAATTTGCTCAATCAAATGGCTTGTGGCAGGTGAATATGCACTCGGCTTGACGATAGCAGTATTTCCCGCGGCAATGGCATTGCAAAGCGGCTCGATTGAAAGCAGGAAGGGATAATTCCATGGGCTCATGATTAAAACATTTCCATATGGTGTCGGAAGCTTGTAGCTCACTGACGCAAACTGAGATATCGGAGTGTAGACTATTTTTCGACGAGCATAGGCTCTGATATGTTTGATCATATATCCGATTTCACTCAGTGCCAAACCGGATTCACACATAAAGCTTTCATACTCACTTTTTCCAAGGTCTTCTTTCAGTGCCGCCGCAATTTCCGGTTCGTGCTTTTTGACTGCGGAGTAGAGTCGCTTGAGCATTTTCAGTCGGAATTCAACAGAAAGCGTTGTTCCGCTGTGAAAAAATTTTCTCTGCTGTTCAAGAATAACGTCCAATTCCATACTATTACTCCAATCTAATGACTTCCTTGCATTATTATGAGCATTTTTAATGCCGAATTATACACACGCTAGACATTATATTACTGATTTGTTAATTTGTCAATGATTTTTCTGCTTGTCATTTTTTGAACAGGATATACGATATAATGTAATGGGATGAAAATATCCAGCCCGTCACATTTGCGAAATTGAAATAACGGAGATGACACAATGATCTACACATTAACGCTGAATCCTTCGATTGACTATGTAGTGCGTCTTGACGCATTTGTCAGCGGAATTACCAACCGTGCAATGAGCGAGGAATACTTTATCGGAGGCAAAGGCATCAACGTATCTTATATTCTCGCACAGCTTAATATCAAAAGCACAGCGTTGGGATTTACAGCGGGGTTTACCGGAGAAGAGATAGAAAAAGGACTGTCTGATATGGGGATTTGTTCAGATTTCATTCGCCTGAAAAACGGAATATCCCGCATCAACATAAAGATTAAGGCTGATATGGAGAGCGAAATAAACGGACAAGGACCGCATATTGGATGTGACGATTTTCAACAATTGCTGATTAAGACCGACAAGGTTGTCAAAGGCGACACCATTGTTCTGGCGGGAAGTATTCCCAATACCGTTTCAGAGGATGCATATGAAAGAATTCTGAAGCACATTGAGTGGAGAGACGTGCGCATAGTTGTTGATGCCACAAACAAACTGCTGCTTAACTGTCTCTCGTTTAAACCGTTTCTCATTAAACCCAACCGACAGGAGCTTTGCGAGATTTTCGGAAGAGAGATTTCCGATGAACGTGAAATGGAACGCTGCGCCAAGGAACTGATGAAGCAAGGCGCAAGGAATGTTATTGTTTCTCTCGGTGGAGAGGGAGCGATACTTTTTGCTGAGGACGGAAAAACATACCGATCCGGCGTTGTCAAGGAAAAGGTGCTTAATACAGTCGGCTCAGGTGACTCAATGGTGGCCGGCTTTATCGCAGGCTTTGAACAGACAGGCGATTACGGATACGCACTTACGCTTGGTGCGGCATGCGGAAATGCTACTGCTTTTTCACCAGGTTTGGCAACCCGGGAAAAAATATATGACATTCTGGACAGGCTCTAATAAAAGACCTCATATTGCAAGCCAATTGCGGCTCATATGAGGTCTTTTCATTTTCCATCCATTATGAGAATATGAATATTTCAAGGATTCCTAAGTCAGATCACAGTGATACAAAAATGAATCAACTAATCCTCCAGATCCTTGTACTGATCTACCAAAACCCTGTTGCTCTCCTCGGAGTCCTGCATTGTATTATCAGCAGGGTGGTATGTTGTTACCATTCCGGCCACTTTGGCGCGAATATCCTTCTTGTTGGAATAGGCAGCGTTCATCAGATCGTCCAGATTGGAA
>ONYN01000059.1 GCA_900322085.1 uncultured Eubacteriales bacterium
CGTCGTCCTCGGAATATTCTTCATCGTCCTCGCCGTCGTCTTCGGAATACTCTTCATCGTCCTCGTCGTCGTCTTCGGAATACTCTTCGTCTTCGTCGTCCTCGGAATAATCGTCGTATTCTTCCTCGTCGTCGGCGTAATCGTAATCCTCGTCGTCGTCGGCATATTCGTCGTATTCTTCCCCATCGTCTTCTTCGGAAAAATCTTGGTCGTCCTCATCATCTTCGGCGTAATCGTCGTATTCTTCCTCGTCGTCGGCGTAGTCGTAATCCTCGTCGTCGTCCTCGGAAAAATCCGCTTCATCGGTAATAACGAACATTTCGTCGCCGGTATCGGAAGGTATATCCGAAAAAGCTTCGGCTGCGGCTTCCGCCTCGGCAGCGGCCGCTATTTCATAAAGATCAACCGTTTCTTCCTCTTCCGCCTGCGCTTCGGCGGCTGTCTCAGACGAAGCGTCGGGCAGCACATCTTCCGCGCCGATTATCTCGGGATTCCGGGCGACCTCAAAGAGATCCACCATTTCCTCCTCTTCCCCGTCGGCGTCCTGAAGCAGCGGCTCCTGCACGGGGTCGGAATTCATCTGGCTGCCGGCTTCGACCTCATTTTTTTCATATTTTTCGCTGTCATTTTTCGGGTTCATCAATCAATGTCTCCTTCCGTGACCTTCTACCTTCTACCTTCTACCTTCTACCTGAACTGAAATGTCATCCCACAACGGT
Source organism: uncultured Eubacteriales bacterium (assembly GCA_900322085.1). Lineage (GTDB taxonomy): Bacteria > Bacillota > Clostridia > Oscillospirales > Acutalibacteraceae > RUG762. The sequence continues at coordinate 720 of ONYN01000059.1, forward strand.
CACATCGCTGACAAAGCGCGATATGGACCACATGGAGAAATTGGCTTCCAGTTCGTCGCCGTTGCCGTTCTCCCGCCCGAAAAGCTGCGCACGGTATCGGAGTGAATCGGAATCGTTGACGATGAAGGTGATGGAATCCTTGAAGCTCTTGTATCCGTATATCACATAGCAATGTCCTGACATGCCTTCCGGACGGTCGCTGTACTGCGCCAGCACGATTTTTCCGTCGTCAATCGCGTCTGTGATGGTACTCATGGTCGCGTCCTCGATGGTGTAAGGCACATTGTAAACGTCCAGCGCATGACGCAGCTCGTGAGGATACCAACCGTCTGTGCTTTCGTTGGTATCGCGCATTTTCTCCACGGTGGCGCTGCTGTTTTGGTCGTACCAGTGGGAGGCCATGGTAGCTATGGTGGGCATGCAGTTCACGGCCGAATACGGCCCTGTGTCATGCTGCGAATAAAACCAGTTGTAGTCGCGGTCGTTGATGACCGTTTTCACCTCGAAATTTTTATCCTCATCGGTGCGGTCGCTGAAATATTCGGCTGTGCGTGCCGCCGCGATGAGCACATCGGCATTGGTGTAATTGCCGTCCCACGCGTAATCCACCGAACAGAGCCAGTCGTTGTAACGGGTGGAATAATAGGTTCTGGCGCAGGACAGCGCATTGACCACCGTCAGCCCTTCATCGGGGGCAAACAGCGTGGATTCTCCGTAATAATTCATAAAGCCGTGGGTGATCGCGCGCCGCACCCATATGCTTCCCAGAGAGTCCTCGATGCGTTCCAGATGCCGGTCGCTGTACGTCATGGCGTATTTCGGGCCGCTCTTGGTTATCCTGCCAAGCAGTTCGGCGGCGTCTCTGCGGGTAAAGGGGGCATGCTCCAATTCCATTGTATGCAGAATATCGCCCAAGTCCACCGTTCCCAGCGCGCTCCAGTGATACTCGGAGCCTTCGACCTCATGCACGCGTGCCGTTTCGTACACCGTGCGGAGCATGTCGGTGAATTCCTCTCCCAGCACCGTCTCGCTCTGCCGGCCGTACACGTCCCGCTCGATATCGGTCAGCGTCTCACACACGATTTCCAGCATGCGGTAGGTGTAGGCACTGTCCGAATATTCATAGGGATAATCAACAGAGCAGGGGATCAGATGGAGCAGCATCGCCTTCCGGGAGAAATCGTCGATCTGCTCGCTGACGCTGACTTCGGAAATATCCGTCTCGTGACCCGCCAGGCTTTCGTACAATCTGATAAACAGATCCACCGCGTCCCTCTCGGAGCAGAGGTCGCCGAGCGAAGCGCGGTCGAATGCAATGCCGAGATGCTGCATGGTCAGCGCGGCGCCGGCCAGATCCGCCGATGTGATCCATTCCACGCCGCTGTCACTGCTGCCCGCGTCGCTCACGTCGTCAAAGCCCGAAACCTTCACCGACTTGAGTTCCAGATTTTCCACCCCGTCGGTCAGATACATCGTCACCAGATACTCCGAGCCCAGAATACCGCTGTTTTTCTCCTCCATCCGGTACTCCACCCTGAGTCGGCCGTCCGACTGGTCGGTGATCTCCTTCACACTCTGCGCAAGCGGCGCAAAGGTCTGCTCCAGCTTGCCGTTGATGCTGTCGCTCTTCATAAATCCGCTGACCGCCGGCATTTCGCAGCCGTTTGCGTCAACAGAAGCTTCGAGCTTTGCCTCCTTCATAGGAGACGTGCAGGAGGTCAGCGTCAATGAAAGCAGCAGACATGCCGCCGCGGCTATCGCTATGATTGATGTTCCTTTGTGTTTCATACCCTAAGACCCTCCGTTTTACCCGTCCATCCGGGAATATAATTGAGAGGCTCTCGCCCTCAGCGCCTGACCTGAATTTTCCAGCGTTTCGGCGCAGACTTCTCTGAGAAGTTCGTTCAGTATCCTGCCGATCATCGGCCCCTTGGGAATGCCCATCGCCATCAGGTCGCCGCCCCTGACGGCAAGGCCGGACAGCGTGGTGCAGGCACTTTCCTCCACCAGAGCGTCAAGCAGCCTTTCGGCCTCTTCCAGCTCCGCCGGCCTTTCCGAAACCGCGTCAGCCGCCTGCCCCGCCGTATCGGCGCGGTGAAGCGCTATGAGCTGGCGCAGAGGCTCCTCGCCGTATCTGGCCAGCCTGCGGCGCATGATCTTTCTGTCGGGAAGGATCGGCTCCCCGTGATGCTCCACCAAAAACAGCACACGTTCTCCCGTGTGCCGGTCGACGCGGATATAGCTGTCCAGCACATGCCGGACGATGTCGGCGCCGATTGTTTCGTGACCGTAAAAATGTCCCCTGCCGCTTTCGTCCACGGTAAAGCAGAGCGGCTTCCCCACGTCGTGCAGCAAAGCCGCCAGCCGCATCACCGTCACTGGCGGAACCGCCTGGACCACCCCCAGCGTGTGTTCCCACACGTCGCGGTCGTGGTAGGGATTGTGCTGCTCAAAACCGAACATCGCGGCACACGGCGGAATGATCAGAGCCACCACGTCGGCGTATTCCCGCAGCACACCGGCGGCATTGGCGCCGCAGAGCAGACCGGTGAATTCCTTGGTGACACGTTCCACGGCAATTTTTGACAAAAGTCCCTTGCACCGGTGAATACTTGCGGCGGTGCCGTCCTCGACGGCAAACCCCAGCACCGAGGCAAATCTCATGGCGCGGAGTATGCGCAGAGCATCCTCTCCGAAGCGGACGTCGGGATCTCCGACACATCTGATCACCCCGGAACGCAGATCGCTCCCGCCTCCGAAGAGATCGACATATCCCCTGCGCGGGGAATAGGCGATTGCGTTCACCGTGAAGTCCCGCCTGCCGAGGTCGTCCCTGATGTCGGAGGCAAAGCGCACGCTGTCGGGGTGCCTGCCGTCGGAATAGGCGCCGTCGGTGCGGAAAGTGGTGACTTCCACCGGAATGCCGCCGGAAATGACGGTGACGGTGCCGTGCTTGACTCCTGTCTCAATCACACGCACGCCCTCAAAGGCGGACATGACCTGACAAGTCGAAGCGTTGGTTGCCACGTCGTAATCCTTGGGAATTTTCCCCAGCAGATGATCTCTGACGCAGCCTCCCACAAGCCATGCCTCAAAGCCCTGTGCTTCGAGCGTTTGCAGCACATTCTCCACCCCGGGCGGAATGAGGAATTCTTTTACTGTCACATTTTCATCAGTCATAAATCATTACCTTCACACAACAAATCCCTTGCAATTCATGATAAGTTGCCATATAATCATTATATCATTATTGCTCAGTAATTACAATAAATTTTTTTCATCCGAATGGTGATTATCACGGAACACACGAATCATATCGACAAAAAAAGATTTTCTTATGCATGTAGCCAATACAATGCCGCCAAAGCCGACCGGAAATCCCCTTCCATCGGGACTCTCGGTGAGAAATCGCTGCACGCCGTGCTGAAATGGTACTACGAACCCGACGGCAGCCGCCACGAAATCCCGGTCGGAGAGTATATCGCCGACATCGTGGGAGAAGACGGCGTGATCGAAATTCAGACCAGAAATTTCTCCCGTCTCAAGCCCAAACTGACGGGATTGCTGGCGCTTTGCCGCGTGACGGTGGTGCATCCCGTCATCGTCAGCAAGCGGGTCATCAGCATTGACGCGGCCACCGGCGAGTTCATTTCATCACGCGTTTCCCCCAAGCACGCCAGCCTTTACACCCAAATGAGAGAATTGTACACCCTGCGGGAGCTGCTGGACAGCGACCGTCTGACGCTGCGATTTCCGCTGCTCACCGCCGACGAATACCGCACCTTCGGGGTAAGCACCCGCCGCCGCAAAAAGCAGCGCACAAGGCGGGGCGAATATGTGTCGGACGTCATGCCCACCGACATTGTCGGGGAGATCGTCCTCTCGGAGCCGTCGGATTACGCGGCGTTGATTCCCGACGGACTGCCGCCGGAATTCTCCGCCGCCGATTTCGCCCGAACGGCAGCCACCGCCGCCGGAAACGCGCGCATGGCCATCCATCTGCTGGTGAGCATGAACCTGGCCCAGCCTTCGGGCAGACAGGGCAACCGCCGACTTTACCGTCTGGTGGAATAAAATCAATTTTGATAGGGAACGTCTGTTGCATTTGCCCCTCTGCAACGTAAATCGGGGGTCAGGGCGGATTTGAATGGGATACGTGGTCTGTTGCGCCCGACATTGTTCTATGTCGAGGTGCGTTGCAGCGATGGACTCTGCCCCTGCCTTTTTGCCGAAGGCAAAAAGGGCTACCCCGCAAGGGCGCTGCTTTTGGGAAAAGACCTGCCAGGAGGATCCAGACCCCCTGGACTTCCATTGTTGGGCGCTGCGCGCTTTCCTTTTTTTAAATTGATTTGCGTGGAATAGGAGCCAATCCCTGCCACAAAAATTATACATTTAAACCAAATTATGCAAAAATATTTGCATAATTACATTGATTTTCCCATTCATGTGTGCTATAATGGTGGCAACCCAAAAAAACGGAGGTACATTTTTCATGAAAAAACTCATTCAGGAATTCAAAGAATTCGCACTCAAGGGCAATATGCTCGATCTCGCGGTCGGCGTGCTGATCGGCGGAGCTTTCTCCGGTCTGGTCACATCACTCACCAACAACATCATTCAGCCGATTCTCAACTGCTTCGGCGCCGCCGACGCGACAAGCGGCGTGGGCAGCCTCAACATCAAGTTC
>ONYN01000159.1 GCA_900322085.1 uncultured Eubacteriales bacterium
ACGAAGGATTGCTCCGCTTCCCGGGTCGGTGCGTAGACAGGTTTCGGCTCGGACTGAACGAAGGATTGCTCCGCTTCCCGGGTCGGTGCGTAGACAGGCTTCGGCTCGGGCGGGACGAATGTTTCCTGTATTTCCTGAACCGGAGTGTACGGTTCGTAATCGAGTGAAGGGTCGATCAGTGAATCCATCGAAAAAGTCTCGTCGCCGTCAAAAAAATCATCGCCCAATTCAAAATCAGGGAATACCTCTGGAATCTCGGACAAGTTCTCATTGATTGGATTACTGTAGGCATTGTCGAAGGAATCAGAGCCTAACTGCCGGTTTTCCAAGGGAGATGTCTCATGTTTCTCAACGATCTCATCCGTTTCCCCGGCATTATCGTCTGTTTCCACCAGTTCTTCCAGCTCTTCGGGGACGTCTGCCCCGAAACTCCCGGAAAACTCATCGTCTTCCCATTTTGCGGACGATACGCCGTTGGGAAGAAGATATATATCAATATACGGACGCAAAGCCGCCATCATTTGGTGAGAGTCGGGTTCGTCAATGATGGTGTAGTTCCTTTTCAGATCCGTGAACGCAAAGCCGAATTTTGCGTCGTCAATGCATACGCAGATCTTGTCAAGATTGTACATCGGAGCTGCGAATCTGACACACTCCTTGATGAGCCTGGATTTTGCTGCCGACTTGGAATAAAAAAGCATAAACGCGGCCGCCTGTGTCATTTTCTGAACGTTCTGGTATCTGTATTTGTCCTCTTCGTTGTAGTTTTTGTCAAAAAGGATGTTGTAATTTTCAGCCTGAAGCTTCTTAATGACGGGCAGAACCGTGTCGGCGTCATCATGTGAAAATTGTATGTAGATATACGGATAGGGATTGTATCCGCCGTGGTAATCCTGCATACCGCGCCTCCTGCGACATATTTTACGGCAAAAAGGTGCCGTGCATTTACTATTATACAATGCTTGTTTTTACTCTGTCAACATAAATAAATATTAATTTACGATTTTGTTGCAAATTACATATCGCAAATTTTTCTTAGAGCCTGCTGGCGCAAACCGCATACGTGGAGATACGTCAGCAGGCTCTTACAAATGATAAATAAATTGTCATGTGTGGCGGTCAGCAATCTGAGAAAGATAATATTGCGCGTCCGATTTTTTGATTCATACAAAAAATGGACGGCGCTTTAAAATGTCAGACGACAGGATCATTTCATCGTATGACAAAAGAGGAGAAAGGAGGCTTGAGCGACATGCAGAGAGGGAAAAAGGCGGCTGCAATGCTCTTTGCGTTTGTTGTGGGAATCATCGCTTCCGCGGTCGGTTCAGCGTTGGTCACGGTCAATCAGCTACCGGATGAACTGACCGTGTACGAGGGAAGCAGTTCTCGGTTGTCCACATTTCTTCCGGTTTCGGTGGAATATACATCGAAGGACTCGGACATGGCAGAGGCGAAGCTTTTTGGAGTAGTTGGCGTCAAAAAGGTCGGCATACGCAGAGAAAGCCCCAGGACTGTGCTGCTGGCCGGTACGCTGTTCGGGCTGAAAATGCACAGTGACGGCGTGATGGTGGTGGGCATATCATCTTTCAATTCTGACGGAGTCAGCGTCAATCCCGCCAAAAAAGCCGGTATTTCGGTGGGAGATGTCATTCACAGCGTAAACGGTCAAAAGGTGTTTACCAACAGCGATTATGCGGATATTGTAAAAAAATCACACGGAAGTTTGTCGCTTGAACTGACCGACCGCTCCGGCAATCGTAAAAAGGTATCGCTTCAGCCGAAGTATTCCGATGCCGATCAGTCTGTGAAGAGCGGAATGTGGGTGCGGGACAGTGCGGCAGGCATAGGCACGCTGACATATATCGACCCGTCAAGCGGTACTTTCGGAGGATTGGGGCACGGAATATGCGATGCGGACACACACAATATTGTTCCCCTGCATGAGGGGGAAATAGTAGAGGCCAGGATTGCCAATATCAGGCGCGGAGTGAGAGGCTCTGCGGGGGAGATACGCGGTTATCTCGGAACCGGTGAGCTTGGCGAACTGGAAAGCAATACGATTTGCGGTACCTTCGGGCGTTACACCGCCGAGTTGCCTGATTTTCCGGAGTACGAGGTTGCCGTCAAGCAGGAGATCAGGCCGGGCAAGGCAAAGGTGTTATGCACCGTCAATGCGGAGGGCAAGCCCGAGCTGTACGATATTGTCATTGACAAGATCAATTACAGCGGCGAGCCTGCCAAAAACATGATGATCACCGTGACCGATGAAAGACTGCTGGACGTAACGGGCGGAATCATTCAGGGCATGAGCGGCAGCCCGATCATACAGGGCGGAAAATTCGTCGGGGCTGTGACACATGTATTTGTCAATAATCCGACGTGCGGCTATGCGATATTTGCCGAGAATATGATGGTTTCATCAGACGGATAATCATTGCGTCCTGACACTGAAAAACGCAGTATGTGATGGTTCGGAAAAATCCGGTACTGTCACATACTGCGTTTATTGATGGAAAAAGGTATTTTCTGTCTGAAACGATCAGAGCATTTCGGCGATCACCTGTTCACGGGTTTTAACCGAGAGATCGACAGGCGCAATATCAAAGACTGTTTTGCAGCCTGCCTCAGAGCGCAGGAACATTCTGTATGCGGCGCGTGCGTAAGCTACCAGCACGCTTGCAGTGAATTCGGGGTTAGAATCAAGCTTGAGGCTGTATTCTATCACGTGGTTGCTGCCGTTGTTTTCGCCGGTCCTGCCTGTCCTTATCACGAAGCCGCCGTGCGGAATTCCCTTGTGATCGCGGTCAAGTTCTTCCTGCGAGATGAAGTTGACGGTTGTGTCGTAATCCGAGAAGTATTTGGGCATCGTTTTAATTTCATTCTCAATCCGGGCAAGATCCGCTCCCTCCTCAGCTACCACATAGCAGAGTCGTGTGTGCTTCTCTCGGGTGGTGAGGTCGGGATTTTCCCCTTTGCGGACGCTGTCAAGCGCAGCCTGTACGGGGATGGTGTACTGTCTGGCGTCAAGCACGCCTTCAATGCGGCGTATGGCGTCGGAGTGACCCTGACTTACGCCCTTGCCCCAGAAAGTGTAGTCCTTGCCGTCGGGGAGAATGGCGTTTGCGTAAAGTCGGTTGAGTGAGAACATTCCGGGATCCCAGCCCACCGAGATCACAGCGACTTTGCCGCCCTTTTTGGCAGCTTCGTCGACTGCCGCAAAGTGCTTGGGAATATCCGCATGTGTGTCAAAGCTGTCGATGACGTTGAAGTCCGCAGCAAGCGCGGGAGTCATTTTGGGCAGGTCGGTGGCGCTGCCTCCGCAGATGACAAGCACATCAATCTGATCCTTGTAACGGGTGATGTCGGAAGCGCTGAATACCTTGGAGCCTTCCAACGCGGGCTTGACCGTTTCAGGCGCTCTGCGGGTGAATATTCCGAAAAGCTCGGTGTCGGGATTTTGTCTGACGGCGTATTCCACACCTCTGCCGAGGTTGCCGTAGCCGTAAATCGCAATTTTCATTTTTTCCATAAAAATCATTCCTTTATTATTTGATGAGACAATCAATGTACTCCAATACATATTAATATAATAAATATTCAAACCTAAGTTGTCAATATTTTTTTGTGCGCAGCAAATGAAAATAAGAATGATTTTGAAAAAACTGTAAGTAATTAATTTTATCGTACGCTAATAACGCCGCCGCCATTGAGGCATAATATGTTAAAGGAAGGCGCTGTATGCGGCGGGACTGTGCGGCGGAACTTCCGAGATTAACAAATATCGGCAGTTTCTCTTTATGCCGGGACACACACGTCCGCGCATAGAACCGTACCGACTTTTCCTGCCGCGGGAGAATGCCGCCGTATTTGTCAAAAACGCCCCCGGGTGAAAAATCCGCGTCAATGAGGATTTTTCTCCGGGGGCGAGTGGTTATTTGCCCGCAGATAATTGACTTTTTGAGTTGTTTGGCGCATAATAAATGCTGTCTTTCAATAATGTAATTCGATTTGCGCTGTTGATTGCTGTATTATGCGCTGTGACCGAAAGGATTGTTATCTATATGAATGAAAGGATCATGAAATGTACGACGGGGGTCGGGCTGGCGTTGACCATAGTGGCCTCACTGATAGTATCCGGGACGGCTTATAAGCACAGGCATTCCCTGCCGTCCGACGTATCACCCTCCGATACATATATTTCTCCGAGTGACGTATTGGTTTCAGAGCCGGATGATTCCCGGCAGACGACGGAGCCTGAACCGCCTGAACCTGACGAGCCCGGCAAGACCACGCTGGCACGTCTACAGCAGAAATTCCCGCACGGCAAATACTGGAACCATGTAGGTGGGAGCAATTATCCCGA
>ONYN01000037.1 GCA_900322085.1 uncultured Eubacteriales bacterium
AGACACAAGGGGTTGAATGAAAAATGTTGACACAGGAAGAAAAGCTCAGCAAATTTACGCTGGCAATTAACGAATACGCGCAGGAGCAGCACGACAGGATCATGCGCGAGGTGGAAGCCCAGAATGCCATCGAGCTGGAAAAGGCGGAGAAGGAATTCCGCGAGGAGTCCTACAAGACCATTCAGCGCAGGACAGGCGAAGTTCGCAGCATGATCAGCCGCGAACTGGCAGCCAAGGAAAGCGCGGGTAAAAAGGCACTTCTCGCCCGCAGAAATGACATTGAAAAAGAGGTCTTTGCGCGGGCCGCAGCCAAGCTGGACGAATTCACCAAGACCGACGCATACAAAACCTATCTGCGCAAGGCGGCCATCGAAGCACGCAAGGCATTCGTCAAGTGCGGAGAGGAGCATCTGAGCGCCACGGTCATTTATATCCGCGATCGCGACAAGAAGTGTTCTCCGCTCATCAAGACAGCGTTCGGAGACTGCACGGTGAAGGTAGACCCCAATATCATTCTGGGCGGACTTCGTGCGGAGAATGCCGAGATAGGCAGAGTGCTTGATGTGACGCTTGATGTATCACTCGAACAGCAGCACGAATGGTTCGCCGAAAATTCCGGGCTGACCATATCATAACATAGTTTTTGGAGGTGATGCCACTTTGGAGAAGTCTTACAAGATATACGGCATCAACGGTCCTGTCGTTACCGTCAGGGGAAAGACCGATCTGACAATGATGGAAATGGTGTATGTCGGTGAGCAGCGCCTTGCGGGCGAGGTCATCGGCATCACCGGTGAATATACGACCATTCAGGTGTACGAGGAAACCACCGGGCTTACTCCCGGCGCCCCCGTTTATTCCACGGGAGGTCTGCTTTCTGCGACCCTCGGCCCCGGCATACTCGACAATATCTTTGACGGCATAGAGCGGCCTTTGAAGGAGATCGAGAAACATTCCGGCAGCGCGTTTATTGACCGCGGCGCAAGCGTTCCGTCGCTCGACACCGAGCGTGAATGGGACGTGACGGTGTGCGTCAAGCCTGGCGACCGGCTTACCGGCGGCATGATTTACGCCACCTGTCCCGAAACAACCATCATAGAACACCGCTGTCTGGTGCGCCCCGATATTTCGGGCGTGGTGGAGAGCGTTGCTCCCAACGGCAAATACAAAATCAACGATGTGATTGTCACCTTAAAGGACGACAGCAATCAGATACATGAGCTTACCCTCTGTCAGAAATGGCCTATCCGTCATCCAAGACCTATCAATGAGCGCCTGTACGCCAATATTCCGCTCATTACCGGACAGCGTGTCATTGACGCGTTGTTCCCGATAGCCAAGGGCGGAACGGCAGCCATTCCGGGCGGCTTCGGTACGGGCAAGACCATGACACAGCACCAGCTTGCCAAGTGGTGCGACGCCGACATCATTGTATATGTCGGCTGCGGCGAACGCGGCAACGAAATGAGTCAGGTTCTGGAGGAATTCTCCTCCCTGATCGACCCGAAATCCAACCGTCCCATGACCGACAGAACATGCCTGATCGCCAACACGTCCAATATGCCTGTGGCGGCGCGTGAGGCTTCCATCTACACAGGAATCACCCTTGCGGAATACTACCGCGACATGGGTTATCATGTGGCCATCATGGCGGATTCCACCTCACGCTGGGCGGAAGCGTTGCGTGAAATCAGCGGACGTCTGGAAGAAATGCCCGCCGAGGAAGGCTTCCCGGCATATCTGCCGTCCCGCCTTTCGGAATTTTACGAACGCGCCGGTCTGGTCAAGTCGCTCTGCGGCCAGCAGGGCTCCGTCACCATCATCGGTGCCGTTTCCCCGCAGGGTTCGGACTTTTCGGAGCCTGTCACCCAGAACACCAAGCGATTCACCCGCTGTTTCTGGGCGCTGGACAAATCGCTCGCCTATGCCAGACACTACCCGGCCATCAACTGGCTCGACAGCTACAGCGAATACGCGGGCGATCTGGAAAAATGGTACTGTGACAACGTGGGCGAGGACTTTATGAGATGCCGCGAG
>ONYN01000194.1 GCA_900322085.1 uncultured Eubacteriales bacterium
TCCTGTTTCTATGAGATACTCGATCTGGGATTTGGCCGGTGCAAATTTGCCGTTGCGGGCAAAAAGGATATTGACGCGCTAGCCGGATTCAGCACCAAGACCATCGCCACCAAGTATCCCAACGTGACGCGGAAATATTTTGAATCGAAGGGCATGGATGTGCGTGTTATCAAGATAGAAGGCTCTGTGGAACTTGCACCGCTGTTGGGACTTGCCGACGCGATTGTCGATATTGTAGAGACCGGCACCACATTGCGTGAGAACGGTCTGGAGGTCAAGGAGGACGTATGTCCGATTTCGGCCAGACTGATCTGCAACACGGCAAGCCTGAAGCTGCGCAAGTCCGAGATCGAGGATCTGGCGCAAAAGATGGAAGACGCTATTTTGGGGTGAGCAGCATGATGAAAAAGATAACTCCGGAAATGCTCGATGAACTGACGGTTCTTTTTACGGACACCTTCAACGCACCGCCGTGGAACGATTTGTGGAGCCTTGAACAAGCCCGCATCAGACTGCGCGATATTATGAGAATGCCGAATTTCTGCGGCGCGGCGGAATACCGCGACGGCAGACTTGTGGGACTGATCATGGGACACGGAGAGCAGTCCTACGACGGCATGCACTTTCAGATTCTTGAATTCTGCGTAGCCAATGACATGAAGGGTCATGGCATAGGCAGCGAGATGATCAAAGAATTCACCGATTATCTTGACCGCAAGGGCGTTACTTCCATTTATCTTCTCACCATGCGGGGAGCCGCGAGTGAGGACTTTTATGCCGGGCAGGGTTTCAGCACTGTCCGGGAAATGTGCGTAATGAGCAGGCGTCCATCATAACTGCCTGTGAAATATTTACTTCATAAAAAACTGAAATTTTTCAAGAGGGGTGTAATGATCAATGAAAAAAGAAATGATTAACAGAATGACGGGCATAAAGAAAAAAATGGCTCTGGTGCTTGCGGCAGCCATGCTGCTGCCAATGTGCGCTGTAGGTTGCCAGTCGGCTCAGGAAATCGCCGAAAAAAGAGAGCGCACCGAAAAAGTGACCCAGGATGTCGAGGCATACATGCGTGAAAAATACAGCCGTGGCTTCAAGGTGAGAAAATGCGAGGAAGCCGAGGGCGAACAGTATAAGGGTGATTATTTTATTTCCTTCAACAACGGTATTCATGCCTTTTACGATGCCGATGAGGACCTGTTTTACGACGACCGTCAGGCGGACGCAATCAATGAAGAAATTATGCGTGATATCTGGACGCCGATGATAGCCGGTCTGGGCATACCTTATGACAATATCAACGAATGGTCCCAGACATTCAATATGGTTTACAGGTATGAACGCGGAGGCAAGGAATACAAATTCAGCATGTACCACCAGTATTACAGAACATCGGCGAAGTATTACACCGCACACTATCCGATTTCGGTCACATCAGACAATCTGATTCTTGTCGCTGACGGTTATTATGACATAAAGGCCATCTACCAGAAAATTAACGGCACCATTTCCCAGTTTTTCAAAAATCAGGAAAAAGGCAATCTGGATTTCTATATTGTTTCAAATGAATACCACTCGAGGCAGGATTTTGAACCTGAAAATGTAGATGAAACGGTTTTTGGCTGTCAGGGAAGAATTCATTTCGGTGAGAAAAAATATTACTCCACTCAGAATTACGCCAAGGTTACGGACGGTCTTTACTGCATGCTTTGCGAAAATGAACTGGTATTTTACGGTGATGCAGTGACGCTTGTTCCTGTTGAGGACTTTGACGCTGTCAGCAAGAAAATCACCGAAAACATGGACAGCAAGGACATTGATCTTGTAGAAAAGTACACGGCAAAAAAGAGAAAAATAGATTTTGAAGGCGCTATCTATAAGATCGAATTTTCAGACAAGATTCCTACCCAGAACTGGGAAGATATTACGGTTGCCTTTGTGATGAAGGATACCGATGAGCCTATCGCAGAATACGCCGAGATGAACGAGAAGTCGCACAGCTTCTTTGGATATGATATGAACGGCACGGAGTACAACGCAACCTGCCTCTGCTCCCCCAACAGCCGCTCAACCATTTTCCATTTCCGACTCGATTCCGAAGTTTATTTCTGGTTCGGAAGTCAGTCGTAAAGGAGGAAATCCTACATGAAACTAGCAGAAGCACTTCAGGAACGCGCAGACCTGAATATAAGAATTCAGCAGCTCAAAAGCCGTATGGAAAACAGCGCAATTGTACAGGAGGGAGAGTCTCCGTCCGAAAATCCTTCTGCATTGCAGTCGGAGCTTGACGACAGTCTGTCCCGTCTTACGTGGCTGATCGGCCGCATTAATCTGACCAATTGCAGTACATCTGTCAACGGAATGACGCTGACAGAAATGATAGCGCAAAAGGACGCCCTTTCGCTGAAGCTGTCGATTTACAGAAATCTGGTCAGCACGGCGGGACACTGTGCCTACCGTGCGCGCCAGACCGAGATAAAGGTGCTGCCGACCATTCCGGTGGCAGAACTTCAGAAGAAGGTCGACAGCATGGCAAAGGAACTTCGTTTGCTGGATAATCAATTGCAGCAGACCAACTGGACCACCGACTTGATCGAAAAATCATGACGGATCATTTCAGAGGTAGCGGAAAACAGGGCGAATGTCACCATGACAGCCTCGCAAAGCTGAATGATATAGGATAGCCGCAGGGCAGGTTAAGGGTTCGAATCCCGAGCATTGTCAGCCCCGATGGCGTACAAACGCATTGTCACAGCTTATATTTATCACCACGACATTGACTGCATTCCGTGAGGGTGGGCAAGGGGCAACAGAGTTTTTTAAGATCATAGAGAATCAATTCATATTTTTTGAGGAGGAAAGGCGATGATCAAGACAGTAAAGGCGGACGGGAAGGCCGAAAGAGAATTTCTCGCGCAGCTTCGCCAGAGAAGCGGCGAGACCGACAAGAAGGTCACTGAGATCGTGTCCGCCATGCTTGACGATATCAGGAAACGCGGCGATGAGGCGGTAAAGGAATACACTGCCAAATTCGATAACGCCAATCCGGAGTTTTACGAGGTTCCCAGAGATGTGATAGACAATGCCCAAAAGGCATGTGACGGGGATTTTATAGCGGCACTTAAGCGCGCGGCAAAGAATATCGAGGATTTCCATGCCCGTCAGGTCCAGCAGAGCTGGCTGACCCCCAAGGAGAACGGGGTCATTCTAGGGCAGAGAATCAGAGGTCTGCACAGAGTGGGTGTGTACGTTCCCGGGGGAACGGCGGCCTATCCCTCGTCGGTGCTGATGAATGTCATTCCCGCCAAGATCGCCGGAGTAA
>ONYN01000023.1 GCA_900322085.1 uncultured Eubacteriales bacterium
CGCTTGCGCAGTCCCGATATTTCAAGCACATTCATTGTATATCACTCGTCCTCTTTGCCCAGAATGAAATAGAGTATAGGCCCCACGAAATTCATCATGACAATCACTACCATCAGCCACAGGACACGATTGCCGTGTTTGTAGTTCTTGTGGGTGAGGACATGCACCAGCGCCCATACAAACAGTGCAAGCTCCGCGACGATAAGCGGAATGAGCAGCGGCAGATATTCCTTCAATGTTTCCAGATTAGTCAAAACAATCAACCTCCTGTGTAAAGAAATCTAATTAGAAAAAAATCTAATTAGATTTTATCATAGCACAACAAAATTGTCAAGAGATATTTTGACCTTTGCATAATCAATGATTTGGAAAATAATGAAAAAAATTTTTTAATAGTTAAGTCAATAGTGTTGAAGTCGGGCAAATTGCGTGTTATAATATGTGAATAGGGTAATTATATCGTATGAATCTCAACTGCCGGAGGTATTATTTTATGAATATTATTTTTATATCGCCCAATTATCCAGAGGATCGCTGGAGATATATTCACGCTCTGAGGGGCCTTGGTGTGAATGTTCTCGGTATTGGCGACGCCAATGAGGAAAATTTTCCTCACGGACTCAAGGGCTGTCTGACCGATTATTACAAGGTGGATGATCTGCACAATTATGATTCGGTGTACCGTGCCGTCTCCTTCTTTTCGTACAAATACGGCAGACCCGACGGCATAGAATCTCTCAATGATTACTGGGCTACGCTGGAAGCAAGCCTCCGCAGAGATTTCAACGTGGTAGGTTTCGATGTGGATTACGCGCGCAGGGTGTTTGACAAAAACGCCGTTTTCGGTGCGGCGGCTTCGGCCGGCGTGAAGTTGATGAAGCGTGACAAGGACGGTGAACCGGTCATTCCAGAAGGCTCCCGCATTGTGCGCTGCTGCGGCATGGTCAACCGCTACGGCAAGGTCACCGGCGCAGCGGCCTATGAATTTTCTGATCTGCCCGAGCTTATTGTCAAAAATAAGGAGCTGCTTTCATTTTTCAGTGTTCCGGCCAAGGAGTATGACACAGCGGGCGAAAGCTTCATGGAAACGGCTCTCAAAGTGGTGGACGCTGTAAGGCTGAGAGGCGGTTTCTTTAATCTGACATTTGCCGCAGGCAGGCAGATTTTGCTGGCCGACGCGTCCTTCCTGCCTCCCGAGGAATATTTTGCCGATGTGATGGCATGCACCGGCAGCAGCGACGTGTGCCATCTGTGGGCTGCCGACAAGGTTGGCATGAATATGGACTACCACATTCTGCCTGAAATCACGGTGTATGTCACACGCCGCTTCGACCGCAGCTACCGCTATTCCCACGATCGCATTATGGGCAAGCTCGATCCGGTCATCAGGCGTTACGGCAGAAGTTACACAGGCATGGAAATCACCGGAGATTATTTCTATATATTCAAGGCGGACAACGCGCAGAAGGCCCGCGAACTGATCAAATTCATTCAGGTGGATTATTCCGACAACAGCCCGATAGCTCAGTTCCCTCCGCTCAAGTCGCTCGATCGCAGTGAGCTGAAGCAAACGGCCATCCGCGAGCAGTCCTCTTATATAGCCAGAAAGCTTCTCAGCCGCAAGGTGGAGGAAAAAATTCACCAGAGCAGTGCCTATGAGGAAGCCAAGAACAAGGCGGGTCTTTCATCTAATACCAAGATGTAACGGCCAGTTGTTAGTCAAGGAAACAGACGATGAAAACAAAATCAAAATCAAAACGAAATATCTCTTCCTTCTGTCTTGCGCTGAGTATGCTGGCAATGACTCTTTGCGTGGCTTACTGTGGAAAATCGGCGGAAACTTCGATGTATTTTCCCGTGATTAATGAATGGCGCTGCGACACGGAAGGCTATCTGATCAGCTGGAACGTGTACGATTATTCACCGGAGGGGTATCTGCTGACGGAGAGACATTTCGGCTCCTATGAGGTGGAAATGTATGATACGATTATCTCCGATCAAATAGAGATTATGACCTATCATTATGATGAAGCCGGAAGGATGATCCAGCAATTCCATGGGTATCAATATGATGATTACAATGACCACGATATTCACTATGCAAAGGTTACCACGAATTATTGGTACAATGAAAGAGGACGCAGAATCAGAACCGAAGAAACTGACAGAAGATTTGTGGTGCGCAACCCGTTAAAGGGATTGGATGACGACAATCTGATCCAGCAATCCGAGCAAATAACGCGTTCGGATTGCGTCATCACCGAAAATGACAAAACAGGCGGCTGGAAATCCCTTGAGACGTTTACCTTTACCGGAGAAGATGCTGTCTATAACGGACAAACTGTCGAAATGGAATATGACGCGGACGGAAAGCTTCTGTCCAGAACCA
>ONYN01000017.1 GCA_900322085.1 uncultured Eubacteriales bacterium
TAGCGTTAGAACAGAGATTTCTCATGTTCTAAAAGCTATCCAACTGGATGAAACTTTTGCCAAAGGTACGATCCGCATTTCTTTTGGGTCGGACAATACAGAAGAAGACGCAAGAATAATAGCATCAGAATTAATACAATTATTCAAGTAAGAAAAAACCGTCACAAGCAATATTTGCTCGGTGACGGTTTTCTCCTATGAGATTTGCAAAGCTGCTCAAAACTATTTTCAGATATTTACAACGTTTGAGTTGTGAAGTATTCATCGCTGCTGTTAATCCAGATTCAGCTCATCAATCTTCCGATTCAGCTCCAATTGCCTTTCGTAGAACAATAACTCTTTGTTGTGCTTAAAATACTCCTCGCAGCCATAGTGACCGATGAAGTTTGCCGAGTTTGCGTGAATAGTCAGCTCGGTGAGGATAATTGTAATTTCCTGACCGATACCGAAAACATCGGCAGAAAAGATGAATAGATTATTCATACGCTTTCTGACTGACTCTGTCTGTCTTTGCAGCTGATTCTTTGCGTCGTCAAATGCTTGTTTAGCTACACCAAATGCCTGTTCGGCTGTTTGGGTAATCTCGGTTTTGTGGAGGATATCACCGAGCATAACAACGAGACTCTGTCTGCTGTGTCGTTCGAAGACTGAAAGGCTTCCCGATTTAGTTTCACGGTCTATTCGACTTTGCTCATCAGAGATCAGCTTTTCAAGGCATTTTCTTGAATCGGTGCCCGGCTTTTTTAACTGCATCCGGTATTGACCAAGCGTCTGCATTAATGCTTTCAGAATTGCTTCCTGTTTTGCAACCTGATCGGCACCCTCCTGAACAGCAGAGAGCAGCAATCCGATCAGCGAGAGCCTTTCATCAAAGCCCGCTTTCTTTGCCCGCTGACGAATATCAGCCGCCGCGGTTCCGTCGAGAATACTTTCAACCTGATAATCGGACTTATACTTGTTGAACAAATCGTAGTAAACAGCGAAATCCTTCGCGATTCTTTTGTTTTGCAGATATTGTGAAACAAGTTGTTCCCTGACCGCGATGCCGTTTTTCTCATACAGCTTTATCATATCCGACAGATCAGCCCAACCGCGCGCGGTGACAAAACTCTTGCCGTCAACGGTCGTTTCAATCTTGTAGAAGTCGGCTTTTTTGATATCGAGGTAGGTGGTGACGGAAGGATGGATGCTGCAGTTTACCGCGTATTCCTTCCAAACACCGTAGTGCGCCTCAACATCAATGCGCTTGAGCCTGTCCCATGTCACGATATCAAACTCGTGAACAGAGTTGTTGTATTCCGGAGGGTTGCCCGCTGTGACGACGATCCAACCGTTTGGTACCCTGTGCCTGCCGAAAATCTTATACTGTAAGAATTGCAGCATAGCAGGAGCAAGCGTCTCCGAAACGCAGTTTATTTCGTCCAGAAACAGAATGCCCTCCTTGTGACCCGTCTCTTCTATCATGTCATATACAGAAGCGATGATTTCCGACATGGTGTATTCCGACACACTGTACTCCTTACCGCCGTAGTTCTTGTTTACGATAAACGGTAAACCCAGCGCAGACTGGCGCGTGTGGTGTGTCATGGAATAAGACACAAGCCCCACGCCCAGTTCCTGCGCTATCTGCTCCATGATCGCGGTTTTTCCGATTCCGGGAGGCCCCATCAAAAAGACAGGGCGCTGCTTTTCTACCGGAATCACATATTCACCAAATTCATTTTTGGTGAAATACGCGGTCATAGCGTTTTTGATTTCATTTTTTGCTTCCTTGATGTTCATAAAAAATCTCCGATGTTATGCAGAGCGGTTACCACTCCAGAACAAACTCGTCAAAGTTGTCATATTCGGGGTACTTTTTGTTTTTATAATCGAGCAGGAGAGCTGTACAATTTGCGGCGTTGCTTTCGGTTGCGAGCTTGATAAAATCGGAAATCTGAGAAACAGTAAGATCATCAAGCTGTTTTTCCTCGATTGCTTCCACGTTATCATTCCTAATTTGAGCCGAAAGAGTGATTCTGTCAAGCTCAAGAAGTATTGCGTTCAGCTTGCGAATATTATTAGAGCGTTTAACGCTGAAATCACCGAGTGTCAGATCTCCACTCTTTTCGTCAACCGCATAATGAAGGGTCGATACATCATCAAAGAACATATCGTTTTCGGGGTCGAATACATATTTTCCTGCACGATGGTCATATTCCCGCTGCACTTCTCCCGCGCTTACGTTAATTCCGCGACGCTTTAATCTTGTCTTCAAAAGATTACGCTCCTTGGAACTAATAACCGCACCGCTGTAACGAGACGAATCCACTGTATTCTTTGATTGTCTCACAGGCTCCCAAACCTGTTCCAAAAGCAACGATTGCTTTTTATCCACTAAGAGCCTTTGCCAGCGGACGATATCCTCCGGCTCCATATCCAAAACATGCGCCACTTTGATGCTGCCGTTGGGAGAATAAGCGGCATTGGAAGAATCGACGATTTGATGACCAATAACGGCGAACGTGTGATTGTTGCTGTCCTGCCAAATAATCAAATTGCAAAGCTTGCTGATTACGGGATGTTCGCGGTAGACCTTGTTCCATGTATTGAAACCAATATTTTCACCGTCCATATACATTTTGGCGATCTGCGCGTCAAAGTCTTTGATGAATGTCGTTACCTGCTTCTTGAATTCGGCAAACTCTTTCGCACAGGCTTCCGCTTTTGCCGGATCGTCGCTTTTCTTGGGGAAGGAACGGATCACCTTTTGCGCGTTGGTATCAAACAGCTCAATTTTTAGAGCATCCGTGATCCTTGCCTCGATTACATTGCCGCCGATGTCAAAACGCTTCACGCCGTCCGTATCAAATCCAAAGTCGGGAAGCATTACACTGCTGCGAAGCTCAGATTCGGTCATATTTCTCTTTTGCGCATACTTCTTCAGCTCTCCGATAGAGTCAAAGAATTTGGCGGCAGCGGTTGTGTCACTAAGTAATAATAACTCATTAACTTCTTCTGCGCGATACCTTTCCTTTGTTTTTCCGCGCATCCATTTTTTGTAACTTCCCACTACCTTTGAAATCTCTTTATCGGTTGCGTAGCGTGCCCATGCCGGCAAAAA
>ONYN01000024.1 GCA_900322085.1 uncultured Eubacteriales bacterium
GTGAAGATGGATATTCCGACCTCCTGCATGGGCATTGCCGCAATGTTGGAAATCATCAGAGTTACCACTATCTCGGAGGCCTGCATTTCCTTGATCTGACGCTTGCCCATCACCCGGACGGCGAAGATGACTACCGCGTACAGGATTACCGTGCGTATAAGCGACACAAACATTTTCCTGTCACTCCCTTCGTAAATAGTATTGACTGAAATCTGACATATATTACAAGCCCCCTGCCCAAATATCATTTGCGGCAGGGGGCTGATCGTTTATTGGTTTGCTTTGTATTCGACAAGGGGATGATCATAATCCACTTCATACGGTGTGCATAACAACGCCCACAGAATATGGCCTCGTTCGGAATCGGTCTGAAAATAGGCGTAACACGGTGTCCCGTTATGCTCAGACAATTCAAAGAAATATCCGTATTCGGTGCTGTCGTCGTTTTTTATGATGAGGTTAGGCTCCCCGATAGCATATTTTAAAAGGGGGTCGTCGAGCCGCTCGGCTTTTTCGAGCAGACGGCGCAATTCGTCCTGCGAAATGCGCGGCGTGTCGGTGGGAGTCCAGAGATACGCTCTGCCTCCGACAAGCCGGGCGTTATATTCGCTGCTGCTTTTGATGTCACAGACCGGATATGCGTCTGCGGGATTGGCTGCTTCATTTTCGTAATATACGGCGGCGGCTTCAAGATTCATCACCCTGCATTTTGTAACGCCGACCTTGTCGGGTTCATCGGGGTTGAAGTAGCAGTATTCGATAATGATAAAGTACCATGTTTCACCGAGTTCACATCGGAAGGACACACTGTCAATTTTAGCGGTGGATTCGGTGTCATATGATGCGGGATCGCTTCGGGTCATGTCGTATTTCTCACATTCCGAAAGACCCACGGGATACGACTCGAAAAATTGGTCCACTGCTTTGTCGAAGCCCTTGTTTTTTTGCACTTCGGGTGTGAAATTCTTTACAAAGGCTTCGCGGTTGCCATTGTCGGCAGATTTTAGCAGGGCATAAATGATATCGTCCTCCGCCCGCGAATGAGAAACCGATTCGTTTCTCCATATGTCGGGAATAGATTGGTAATGCGAACGGGTGTATATTGTGTTTACGGATGAAGTGATACTCCACAGCGACAGTCCGACGATGGCGGCCAGCGGTATCGAGACCAGTACAATGCCGGTGAGCATTAAAGCCTTTGGCGGCTTCATTCCGGCGTATTTTGCAAGTCTGTTTCTTATAAAGCCACGAATGAGCATAACAAGACCCACGATAAACGAGATAATCAAAATCACAACAATTAAAATGATAGAGAAAAGTAACTTCATAGTGGAAAATAACATTGAATATCACTTCCAAATTAATTCTTTATTTTTTGTTGTTTGTTGTTTGTTCTTTGTTTTTTTATTCACTGCCTTCGTACTCAAAGAGAGGATCATGGAAATCGATCTCATATGGCGTGCATTTGTACGCGCTGAGTATTTCGCCGTAGGGTATGTCCGGCTCATCAAAGGGCGAGTTGGTATGGATGCAGACATAACGCGGTTCTCCGTTTTCGTCTTTTATCTCGTAATAATATTCAACCCATGAGCAATTGCTGTATTTTATCGCGGCGTTGGCCGTGCCAATGGTATTTCTCAGGTCTTTGTCGTCAAGCCGGTCATGCCCCGCAATCAGCTCCCGCATCTGTTCGGCGGTAAGCTTTGGCGTATCGGTCGGAGTCCAAAGCAGCGGCCAGCCGCCGATCAGACGGGCGCTCACTTCGTCGCTGCTTTTTATATCGCACAGCAGATACACATCGTCCAGGTAATCGGGGTTGCGGCTGAATTCGTCCTCAAATACAGCGGCGGCTTCAAGATTCATTATCGTAAATTTTGTGACGCCCACTTTGTCCGGGTCATCGGTATCTTTGTAACAAAATACCATCATAATGCTGTACCAATTGCCGTCCTGCATACATTTGTAATCTGCGTGGGCGGTTTTTACGGTGTGACCCGCATCGTATGAATCTGATCCGCTACCCCGTCCGCCGTCCAGATCGCATTGGGAAAGTCCCGTGGGATATGCCGCAAAGAAGCTGTCGAGCGCCTCATCAAATCCTTCGCTTGCCTGAAGCTCCGGTGTGAAGTTCTTGGCGAAGGCCTCGCGGTCTCCGGTGTCGGCAGAGGACAAAAGTCCTTCGATTGCCTGCTCAGCCGCGTCGCTGTCGGTCAGCAGCAATTGGCTGCTCCAGCGTTCGGACAAAGAGTCGTACTCTCTTGATTGGAAAGCTTCTTTGACAACGCCTGCTATTCCCCAAAACATGACAACTGCCGCTGCCATCAGCGGCAGCGCAAGCAGCACCGAGCCTGAGACAATGCACACCATCGGAAATTTTTTTCCGCTGTGTTTCGGTCTGCTTTTATTCACAATGCCCACAATAAGCAGAATAAGTCCCGTAATGAGCATCAATCCGAAAATCACCGCCGCTATGACAATGAATACGATGAACATTGAAACAAACGCCATTGAAATACCTCCTTAATAAACTGAATGAGTAGCCATTCAGAGTTCCAATTTCTTATGACTTTTTACTTTTTGTCTGCCCGATATCTTGCACGTCGATGACCCGGAACCCGTTTTGCATGAGCAGCGACGCAAACACGCCGGAGCCTTCGATAAGTCTGCCGGAGAATGTTCCGTCATAAATCTGCTTTACGCCGCAGGACGGACTTCTGGATTGCAGGATAGCAAGGTCGATTTGGTGCTGTTTGGCAACCGCAAGGCATTTTTCCGCGCCGAGCCGGTATTCTTTGTCCCTGCTTTGTCCGGTTTTGCCGGTGACCTCGCCGTTGACGATTTCACACGGAACACGCGGAACGGATAATCCGCCTGCCACTTCGGGACAGACGGGAATTACTTCATGTCCCCGGGTAAATGAGGCAACTTCCTCGCTGAAATTGTCTCCGCCGTTATATTTGCATTTCTGCCCGAGCAGACACGCGCTGACTAGAATTTTCATCTTTTTTCGTTCCTTTACGCTGAAAGAATCTTTTTGATGATCCAGAATCTCGCACTTTTGGGCAGCATATCCAGCATGATCAGAAGTGGATTGCGGTTGATGGAGTAGGCGAATTTCGGATTTTTTGTGCTGAACACTTGATACAGCTTTTCGGCGATTTCCGCAGGCGGAATCCGTCGTGCTTCCACACTGTCCACTATTTGTTTAAAGCGTTTGGCGTTGCAGGTGTAGAGCTTTGTGTTGCGGCAGAAAGCGTCGAGCTGGCGGGTAGATACTCCTAGCATACCTGTATCTACCGCTCCGGCGCGAAGTACCGACACGCTTATTCCAAGCAGCTGAA
>ONYN01000301.1 GCA_900322085.1 uncultured Eubacteriales bacterium
AACAGCAAGGCCGGCAAGGAGATTTACATCGAGGAAGGGTGTCTGACCAATGGATAAATACAGACACGAGTACAAATATTACATCGACCCCGGTCAGAATCAGATTATGCTGATGAAGGCTGCGGCAATGATGCGTCGCGACCCGCATACAGGTCCGGACGGCAGCTATGTCATCCGAAGTCTGTATTTTGACGATGCCGACGACACATGTTTTTTCCAGAATGAATCCGGCTCAGACCCCAGAGCAAAATACCGCATCCGATTTTATGACAGCGACACGGGCTTTATCCGACTGGAAAAAAAGATAAAGCGCCGTGGCATGACCCTGAAACATTCCTGCGGGCTGACGCCTGAGGAAGCGGAACGATTGGTGGGCGGTGCCATTCCGGACATACGCAGCGATATGGAAGACGGAAAACGACGGCTTTTTTGGGAGATGAAATCTCACTGCCTGACGCCTAAGGCCATTGTAACGTACACCCGCATTCCGTTTATTTATGCGGCCGGTAACGTTCGCATTACATTCGACGGGAATATTACTTCATCGGACGATACCGATCGCTTTCTCAACTGCGATTACCGGGAATTTCCCGTGCTGACGGATGGGAAAAGTATTCTGGAAGTCAAGTGGGACGAGCTTCTGCCGCTTCACATCA
Source organism: uncultured Eubacteriales bacterium (assembly GCA_900322085.1). Classification (GTDB taxonomy): domain Bacteria; phylum Bacillota; class Clostridia; order Oscillospirales; family Acutalibacteraceae; genus RUG762. The sequence continues at coordinate 657 of ONYN01000301.1, forward strand.
AGCAGATGATGCAGCTTGATACACTACAATGGAGCACTTTTTCAAAATATTACACTTGCAGACTAATTAATTTCAGGAGGTAAAATTTTACTATGGGACTCATTGATTTGCTCAAAAAAGCATTTATGGAAGGCTATGCCACAAGCAGCATCACCATCGGCACCGTGCTGATGTGCATTGGCTGCACCGTTGCAATAGCGATATACATCTATATCATTTACAAGATCATCAACCGAAACTCATTTTACAACAAGGGTTTCAATATTTCGCTGGTGATTATCGCTGTCATTACCGCCGCTATCATTCTCACCATTCAATCCAATATTGTCGTGTCTCTCGGCATGGTCGGCGCACTTTCGATTGTCCGTTTCCGTACCGCCATCAAGGATCCCATGGATCTGGCGTTTCTCTTCTGGTCCATAAGCGCCGGAATCATCTGCGGCGCCGGATTTGCCGGAATCGCCGTTGTCGCCTCCCTCTTCATAACGGTGTTGATTATTCTCTTCTCGGCCTCCTTCAAGTCCACGGGTACTCTTGTTCTGGTGGTGAACGCCGATTCCCACGAACGTGAGGGTGACATCATGAAGGCAGTCAAAGAATGCTGCCAATACAGCAAAACCCGTGCCAGAAACGTATCCAAATCCGGCATGAATATGGCGATTGAAGTTAAGACGTCAAAGCCTTCGGCGCTGATCGACAGGCTTATGAAGATGGACTTTGTTACTGACGCGTCGCTGGTTGAAAACGACAGCGATATTATGTAATGCCTGTGAATACAGAACCTATATTTTGAAATGTTCGCTTTTTCATTATTCTTAGGAACTGTGAGGGAATATGAACAGTTCCTTACAAACGGAGGCTCTTTTTATGGAAACAAGACCTTATATTCCTTGGGAACAAATCAGCAGCTTTATGACTGACGTGTTTGTCGCATATGGCGTACCGGAGGAGGACGCTAAAATCTGCACCGATGTGCTGCTTGAATCCGATCGCAGGGGCATTGAAAGCCACGGCTGCAACCGCTTCAAACCTATTTATCTCGACCGTATCAAGAACGGCACTCTGCTGCCTGTGACCAAAACCGAAATAGTCAAGGAAACTCCTACCACCGTCGTGATGGACGCCAACAACGGCATGGGCATGGTGGCAAGCTATCGCATGATGAATCTGCTGATAGAAAAGGCTAAAATCTACGGAATGGCGGGTGGCACCATATTCAATTCCACTCATTACGGCATCGCCGGATACTGGACAAGTATGGCTGAAAAGGCGGGAATGATCGGCATTACCGGCACCAATGCCCGTCCGTCTGTTGCTCCGACATTCGGTGTGGAGCCTATGATGGGTACCAATCCGATGACATTCAGTCTGCCCACTGACGAGGATTTTGCCTTTCATTTCGATTGCGCGACCTCTATTGTACAAAACGGCAAAATTGAGTATTATGAGCGTTCCGGCAAGCCTACACCCGCGGGACTTGTGGTGACAAAGGACGGCGGAACCATGACCGATTCGGGACAGATACTTCGCGATATGCGCGCCGGCAAATGCTCACTTCTGCCCCTTGGAGGCATGGGTGAAACCACCGGCGGTTACAAGGGATACGGTTTTACCGCCATTGTCGAGATACTTTCATCCGCACTGGCGGGAGGGCCGTTTATGAAGGATCTGACCGGCAAAAACCCTGACGGGAGCAATAAGATGTACCGTCTCGGACATTTCTTCTTCGTTATCAATCCCGAATTCTTTATGGGACTTGACACATTCAAGCACACCGCAGGCGAAATCTGCCGTGAGCTGCGCGCTTCCGAAAAAGCTCCCGGAGCGGAACGCATTTACACCGCTGGCGAAAAGGAATATCTCACCTGGCAGGAACGCAAGGATAAGGGCGTTCCCGTGGGAGAGGCCATTCAGAGGGAATTTATCGCTTTGCGCGACGAATGTGGACTGGATTACAAATTCCCGTTTGAAAGTTAAATTGCATTTTTTTCAAATTTAATACTAAATTTATAGATTG